>JBFWYS010000016.1:0-17515 GCA_050186175.1 Pseudobdellovibrionaceae bacterium | reverse complement strand
TATCGATACCAAAACTATTTCCTCACTTCGAAGAAAACTGTCCTCAAAAGATAGAGCTCAACTAATTAAAGATTTAAAGATTGCTCCTATTTGGATGCGCCACTCACTCAAGGAAATTGCAGGCACGGTATGAAGACTTTTGCAAAACTCTCAAAATTAGAAAAGCAATCTTTCTTAAAAAAAGCATCTGAAATTTCCAATAAGTCAGAGACTATTTTAGAAAAGGATTTTTGGGTCTGCTGGGTTTTGGAGCGACTTTTCTCAATCTCTGAACTCAAAGATCATCTTACCTTCAAAGGAGGAACTTCACTTTCGAAAGTGTATGGGGTTATTGAGCGTTTTTCAGAAGATATCGACATTTCTATTGAAAAAGAATATCTAGGCTTCACCGGCGACAAAGACCCCGAAAAACTTGGCACCAAAAAGCGAAATGAAGTTCTCAAAGAATTATCTGAAGCTTGTAAAACGTTTGTGAGAACCGAACTCTCAGAAAGCCTAAGAAAGAAGTTCAGTCAGAATCTACTAGCACCCGACGACTGGAAACTCGAAGTTGACTCTGATGATCCTGACGAGCAGACGATTCTATTTTATTATCCCGAATCAACGCCGACAAAGTCTGAGTACATTCGCCCCTCTGTGAAAATCGAAGTCGGCGCAAGTTCGGAGCACTGGCCCGTTAGTCAAAAGCAAGTTCAAAGCTACCTCAAGCAGACTCTCCCCGGCAGTCTCAAAGAACGCACAATTGAAATCAAAGTTTTGAACATCGAAAGAACATTTTGGGAGAAAGCAACCATTCTCCATATGTATGCTCACTTCCCATCGGAAAAGACAGTTCCGATTCGACAATCGAGGCATTATTACGATTTTTTCTGTTTGTTGAAATCACCGCACAAAGAAGCCTCTATAAAGCTAATAGATCTCCTTGAAAGAGTGGCCCAACATAAGGCTATTTACTTCAGAGCTGGTTGGGCAAACTACGACTCCGCTAGGAAAGGAACACTAAAATTACTTCCGTCTGAGAATGTACTGTCTGAAATGGCAGACGATTACAAAAAGATGTCTGAAATGTTTTTTGTAGACGCACCAAAATGGAAACAGATAATCGAGGAAATCTCAGCCTTTGAAGCTGAATTCAACAAAATCTAGATACGCTCCAGATGGTCTAGGTCGTCAGTACCCCCAACGGTCTAGGTTTTGGGATATTTCTTGAGAAACCCCACATTTTACTTTTTAGTGATAATATATCAGCAACCACTATTACTTGTGGCTCACAGAGATGGACATACAAGTAATGGATAGATGCGGAGGAATCATGAACCACTTCCCTATTCTCCTTGGTCCAGCTCTAATGCGACCGACTTCAACATCAATCGGATTTTGGATATCGTTCGGGCCCAGCGAGGAATTCAATAATCTCGATTGTAGAATCGAGATTGAAACATCGAGCGAAACAAGATCTCTTACACTAGCTCGTCTTCCTAAATCTATTTCAATTACCAATGTTGCAGAAAACTTCAATCGACTTCCATGTACACAACCGAAAGAAGACCGGAGATAAAATGCCAAGCGGAATAACACACATGATGATTTCCCAAAAAACTCTAGATTATATTGCCGATGAAGATGCTTCAAATATTCTTCAGAGTGAAAGAGGCCCATTTATGCTTGGATGCGTGTCGCCTGACTTACCCTATATGACTTTATTGGACACAAAAGTGTGGGAAAATCGAAAAGGCATCGCTGACGATTTTCACTATAAAAGGACCAATGAGATACCATTAGAGGGACTGCGACTAACGAAAAAATACTTACAAAACAATGAAACGAATATTGCGAATACTCTATTTGCTTTCTATGTCGGCTATGCCTCCCATATCGTAGCAGATGGAATCATACATCCTTATGTTCGAGATAAAGTTGGAGATTATGAAGTCGCAGCGACAGCTCATCGAACATTAGAAATGAAACTTGATGTATTACTGGCTGATTTTTTCTTCGATCAAGAAATTAATAATATCAATTTCCACGATGAATTATCTTGGATCAAAGACTGCGCTAATCAAGAGGAAATTTTTAAGTCCTTTTCTTCATTTATTGATTCCGTATATCAAACACAAGTTTCGCCTGAAGAAATCAAAAAGTGGCTCAGCACAATGGATATGGTTTTTGATATCACTACTGGAAAATTCCCTTTCTGGTACCAAAAATTGCTTGGTGACTCTGGATTGGCGTTCAACAACGTTGAAAATATATTATCGGAAAAAGAAAAGCTCACTACGCTAACACTTCCAATTGATTATAAAGAGAAATCTTTATCCACGAATTATATGCAAAAGGAGAAAGTGGATTTCTTCGAGGATGTATTGCCACATTATTTTTCTGTTTTTTCTCGCTTCATTCTTGATGCTTACAGCTTTGTTTATGCAGATGGCCCGGAAGATGCTATTCATCTGCCGCCAATAAATCTTGATACAGGTCGCATTATTGGACAAAATTTAGAAAACAAACCCAAATTTCTGGAGTTAGCATAATGATACGTGTAATTGTGATTTTAACAATTCTATTAAGTATCGGATGTGCAACGACCTCGCCTCTTCTTCCTCTGAAAAATCCTGACGCCGGGACTGCGGAGCCAAATCCGGATTTCAACTACGACAATTTTTTGAACAATCTTGATAGCACGAATAGAAAAATTCGCGCAGATCTATTGCTTAACCCAAAAATGGGCAAAAAGCTAACGACGGTCAATCTCGCTGTTTATTCTGAAAAATTGGAATCTTACAAATCAACTATTCCCAATGAGTTAAAAAATGATTTGAAATACTTTGAAATTCAGACTGTACAGGGACATGCAAAAACTTTTGTAATGTGCGGGTTTTCCCAAACTCTAAAGCTGAGTTTTTGCGACGACTCCAAGTGCATGGGAATCGAAAAGAAATTGCAAGGCAGCGAAAATAAGGTCTCAGAACTGGCAGTAGACCTGCCCTCCAAAAATTGCATCTCTGATAAAATGAGATAAATTTATTACTTTTACCTCTAATAGATTGGAGAAGAGCCCATGAACCGCCTTAAGATCAGTTCAATCGCATTTGCGATCACTATTAGCGTCTCATGTTCTCACAAAGCCCCTACCCCCGATGTGCTTGAGTCTTCTCCCCGTGCTGAGCATGATAAAAAATCCGACGACTCTCTAATATTAGAGAGTCAAAAAAATCAAATCTCAGAGACGAAAACATCCGATTTTCTGAAGTTGAACCATGGGTTTTTAAAAATTATTTATGATAAGAAATTCAAAATCGCACGCACTGTGAAATATGAACTTACTGCAGAAAATTTGAGGGAACGTTATATCAAACGAGACACAGATCCCTTTGCAATAGACCCCATTTTGGCGAAAAGCTACTCAGGGTTGGCAGTCAAACCCAGCATTTATGAGAAGTCTGGATACGACAAAGGACACCTCGCTCCAGCTGAGGATTTAAGTTGGAATGAAGAAGCTTTTTTTCAAAGCTTTTATATGTCAAACATGGCACCTCAAGCTGCAAAACTTAATCAGCAAGTATGGCGACAATTGGAAGACAAGGTTCGAGACTTTGCATGTGGAGAAGAAAAGGTTACAATTTTAACAGGCGCTTTATTTACAAACAACTCTTCGATATTATCCAACATAATTGTAGTGCCAGAAGAGTTCTACAAAATTGTTGTTGATGAAACTCCGCCCAGAAAAGCAATTGCATTCTTGTATCATCAGAATGACCAAGATAAGAATCAGCTCGAAAAACATATAGTAAGCATTTCAGATATTGAAAAGCGTGCAGGCTTTTCAATTAAGGAAGATATCGATCTTAACGGAATTGATTCCCATTCTAGGCCCACCAGTATTGCAAGCTGGAAAATCGCAGCATGCCCACAAAAAAAGAACCAAGTTTCTGCGAAAAAGATGAAGAAAAAGAGAAAACAAAAAAATAATTAGATTAATCATATTATGAATTGATTGACGGAATCAAAAGTTGCAAATAGATTTGTGAACCGATGAAGCTTGAGTTTAAGTCCTTTGATGGAACCTCCGCGCAGGAACATTTTGAATCTATTTTTCAAGTATGGCTTGATGCTTATTCCGTTAGGTCGCCTTCGATTGCGCCGGAAGAAGTCATGAAATGGGTGGATTCGTGGAAAAAGAATCACATACAGAAGGACGGGTTTCTGATTGTCGGAGCATTCGATGGTGATAAATGAATCGGGACGGCCGGTGGCTGGAAGCTTTCACCAAAAGAATCACTTTATTCTAAATTTTCGCTGATTCGGTTCAACGTTTTTTATCGCAAGGATTAACGGCAGAATAATCAGCAATAATTTTCCCTAACTTATTCGATACGCGCAGGTCACCGAGCTCTTTTCCCTCGATTGCAGAAATAATTCGCCTTTTTTTATCTAAAAAAATCATTTTAGGAATCAATTTGATTTGAAACTGAGAGTCCAGCTTTCCTGATTTATCAAGCAGCACTCGTTCAGACGATAAATTGTTGGATCGAACAAAATCGCTAACCACATTTACATCCTCACGCGAGCTGACTAAAAAAAATATAAATGAACCACTTTTGGAGTCCTGATTTTTCTTCTTGAGTTCTTTTAAAAAATTGATTTCCTCTATGCACGGTTCACAGGTCGTTTGAAATATACTCATAACTGCAATGCCGTCGATCGAACTGATCACATTCTCTAGAAACTCGTATTCGCCATTGAGATTTCTCAATTTAAAGTCGGGTGTTTTTTCACAAATCAATTCAATTGCGAAAGCACTACTATGAAACATCAAAATTAATAAAGATTGCACTAAAGGATTTCTGATCTTCATAAATGACTTTCAATCATTTCTTTGAGCCCCAAAATGGCCTGATCACTCAACCTTATTTTTAACTTTTCAATGGCTGAAGATTTACTGGATTCCATTGTACGAATTGTAGGGCTCACCCACACAAATTCCTCGCCACTGGGCTGGACAATCAACACCTTCACCTTGCCACTGATACTCGTTTTTTTAAAAATCTCTTCCGCCTCCGAAATCTCTGGTTTGATTTCGACCCGCAATGTACTTGCAGAAGCCGGGTTTCTTTTGGTGTTGGCCAGCAACAAGAAACCCTCTGAAGATAATATCTGACGGATCTTATCCGCGCTTAAAGCCTGCTCGTTAGTTACAACGATACTCCATTTTCTCCTGCACGTTAGCAGGGCCTCGCTTAAACGGGCCTTCTCAACTTCAGTTTTAGAGGTCAATTCTGGATTCATCGTTTTCGCAAGCATCTCTGCTAGGTAGGCCTCTTCCATATAAAGTAACTTTTTCTTATGATTGATCAAGTGAGACAACTTACTACAATTTCGATCCACAATTGTATTTTTAGAGAGATTGCTTTTCTCCTGAACTCTACCGGCCAAATATTGGGCAAATCCCACTAGGTCGAGAACCGCCGCAACCTCGACACGTCTGCGATCCTCTGAAATATGATAGTTAGAAACATCCACACCGACTAACTCAATTCCATCCACGTTTTCAGTTATGTTCTGATTTAATTTATATGTCGTTGAATCCTTTTGGGCTGACGATGTTCTATAGGTGCTTTCAAAAGTCGATGATGACTTGATTTTTACCTTAAATGACTTTGCCAACTCAATCTTTGCTATTTGCATTGCCGACTCAATGGCCGCTGATTCATTGTCCAAGATTTCCGCACTTCCATAGGCAATTCGACTGTTCGGGCCCACCTTTTTCTCAATTGCTGTACGCCACGACTCTGGTGCATCGGCTAAAGCCATAAAAAATACGAATAGACAACTTATCATCACCATGAAAGCAGCCAGCCTATTTTTGCACTATTTTCGTCGGGCAGGATGTAGAGCGACTGAGGACTCCGGCTTTTTAAATCCGCTGGAAAGTCTCCAATTTTATAAAATAAATAAGACAACAAAAAGGTGCCCGCAGCCGCCGAGCCCAATGCAACGAACTGACTTTTTGCAGCAGTCCGTTGTTTTCTAAGGCTTTCGATCTCTGCCGGATGGGTTTCTTCCTTATATTGTTTATCGAATTTATTGAATTCATCAAATTTAAGATAAGCTCCGGTCGATAATGCAGCCGTGATTCCGAATCCATAATAGGAGATTGTGCGCCAGCTTTCTGCACTCCTGATTCGATCAAGTTCTGCTTGCGAATACACGGAGCGTTTTAAGATCACCGTTCTTTGGATGGCTTGTTCCGGGTCACATAAAAATGAAACAACCTCACTATCGTAAAACTCACGACGAACTGTTAATGAATGTTCGCCCTCAGGTAACTGACCACTGTAGGGCGTAGAACCTATGACTCGATCCCCCTCAAGAATTTCGGCGCCCTCTGGATTGGAGGATATTCTGACCGAGCAAGGAAACGACTCTAGTTTTACTTTCAGTTCGTACTCTTCATCTGGCTCCATCGGCTTCACGGTCTTAACAAACGGAACATGCTGTGGCGCTGCTATCTTTATTTCATGTTCGCGTCCCACTTCAACCGGCTCTCTTGCGCTGGAGCGAAAATCGATGACTCTTCCATCTATCGTCACAGTAGCCGACGGAGGGCTCACCTCAAATTTTATGTAGGCATTTCTCTCGGCAAATGTCTTATTGATAACTAGCATTTCTTGAGACGCCCCCACAAAAATGCTTTCAGATATTGGATAAAACCTGTCCGTCTTTCCCGATGCAATTTCTAAAGTTAGCTTGACCTGCCCAGTAGGAATTTTTTTCTCAACTGGAGTAATTCCATAGTCTACATTGTTAATAAAGACACGAGCAGGAATGTCTGAGGTAATTCGCGCAAGACGTTCGCCGCTTCCTTTTTGTACATCATCCCTGAGAATTTGATACACTAGATCTATTAATCGCTCTTGCAATCCATCCACTGCACAACTTGTTTTGGACGTTTTTGTTCGCACTGTTTGTTTTTTATAAATGTCTTCTATCCTCAATGTCGCGAAGCATTTGTCTCCAACTCCAGATACTTCTGAAATGAGAGCTTGGTCTGCATCGAGGGCCTCAGCTTCTTTTCTCACGCACTCTTCAACACTGGTGCACGTTTCGTTATACTTTTTGGCCAATTCAACAGCATCATCACCGTCAATATTTGCCAATTTGTAATTACTGGACTTACTCAATTCTGAGCGAATTGTGTCGGTCAGCACCTTTGATAGAATATCTGCGCGTTCTAGATTAACTTTAGTGGGCGCAATGTACATAACCAAAATAGCTCTGGACCTCTTGTCAACGCCTTCCTGAGTGAACGCGATAACGGGGAATAATAATATGCTCAGAATGAGATATCTCATTGGAGTTCTATCGGCATCTAAACAAAAATCTTTATAGATTGCTTCTTCTCAATCTGCGTTCCAACCAGCTGATGGTCGAGTTTAGATCCTCAAAAGGATACCGATATCAAGATAGGGTGTTAAACCTGGGTTTATTTGTTTGTGACCACTACACATTGGGGAAAATTTCATTGCGAAAAATGGGGCTTAAGCGTCACTTTAATGAATTATTCTTTTGCGTGGTAGTGCCCCATGTCCTCCTTTTCGGTTGTACCCTGTCCGAGTCTAAAAATCCATTAGATCCTGCCTCTATTTGCGGTGGCATTTCTGCTTCTGATGTCGGCATACACCTCGCCTCGATCACTTATCAAAATGCTGAATATCTTTCGGATGGAATTCACTTCAACCTTTCTGCAACAATCGAAAATTGCTTGGGCAAAGATCTCGGAGAAATTGCGCTTGCAGTAACTTCCACCGATGGATTGACGACATCTTCGACCCCCTCACTCAACATCAGTAAAATTGAACGGAATGGACAATCAGAAACTGTTGATCTTGGCTCTTACGTTTTCGATCCTCTCACCTCGTCTCCATCCATTACAGTCAGCTTCACAGTCTCCGAAGACACTTACGAATATAAAGCCATATTAGATACATCTAGACTCATTCCAGAGTTTGTAAGCGAAATGTCAAATTTCCAAATATCTGACGGTCCCGGCCTCTCAAATGGAGACTTACTCATTGATCCTGGCGAACTTGTTAATTTCAATTTAAAACTGACAAATAGTTCTGTAACTAAACTGAAGGGCATCACGGCAAATCTCAGCATTGCAAGTTCAAGTTTTGCTATACCGGCCGGTACCGCTTTGGCTCTTGGCGACATCTCTAGTGGAGCAGGAGTCACCTCAGCTACTAATTCCCAAATAGAAGTCGCTCTTGCAGCAGCGAGAGGCCATACAACCAGTTTGTTAATTTCAATTGCAGATCAATTTGGACACTCTTGGCAAAAAAATATTTCACTCCAAGTCAGTCCGACAATCCCACCCCCCAGGAAAACTCAAGTACTCTCTCTACAATCGGGAATGACCTTCAAGGGTTTTGCAACTGACGCGACGAAATGGTATTTGCTGGTAACAGAGACCCTAGGAAACAATGTTACATACTTTCGATTGTACCAAAAAAGTCCGTCCGATACGGAGTTCTCGCACATCTGTAGCAAACTCGACGACGGCCATCTGGAAGCTCATTTGGCTGTAGATTCCAATTATTTTTATATTGCACAGAGCGGTGGCATTCGCCGGCTTAATAAAACAACTTGCGCAGCTGTCGACACCATTACTCCTTCAACCGGATTGGCTTCAAATGCCACTGCTTTTGATTCCTACTCTCCGTTCTCTCTCAGTGTTGACTCGGGCCTTATGTATTACGCGGTATCAAGTACCTACGACCTGGCCAGTTATAATCTCACCTCAACAGCAACATCAACGCACACGACCTTACAAACTCTTGGCACAAAATCTCTAATTCCGTCCACCTCCCGCTTCACGGTTTTTAATGGCACTCGCTGGGCCTACAATATTAGTCATGATCTCATCTGGAAGCTTGATTCAACCAATACTGCCTTAGCGTGGGGAGATGTTCCCGCCTCAACCTACTCGGACCTCAACTACGTAAAAGCCATCGCAACACAAGACGGCAACAACATCATCCTCGCCACTGAACAATCTTCGGGGACAGTCAGATTTAGAACTTTCGATGTATCTGGCTGGACCAATAGTGTTTCTCAAGCAAGTTTAATAAATGAAAATGAGCAAGCTATCTCAACAGGAACGCCTGTGTTTCCCGGTTGCGGACAAGGACGACAAATAACTTCTAATCCAGGCTGTCTCAGCGTAACTGACCTTAACACCACCGCACTCCCATCGGGAATGACTTTCAAGGGTTTTGCAACTGACGCGACGAAATGGTATTTACTTGTAACAGAGGCCTTAGGAAACAACGTTACCTACCTTCGATTGTACCAGAAAAGTCCGTCCGATACGGAGTTCTCGCACATCTGTAGCAAACTCGACGAAGGCCATCTGGAAGCTCATTTGGCAGTTGATGCCAATTATTTTTATATTGCACAGAGCGGTGGAATTCGGCGACTTAGTAAAACAACTTGCGCAGCTGTCGACACCGTTACTCCTTCAACTGGATTGGCTCCAAATGCCACCACCTTCGACTACTACTCACCGTTCTCTCTCAGTGTTGATTCGGGTTTTATGTATTACGCGGTACCGAGTACATACAACCTGGCCAGTTACAATCTCACCTCAACAGCAACATCAACGCACACGACCTCACAAACTCTTGGCACAAAATCTTTAAGTCCATCCTCCACTCGCTTTACGGTTTTTAATGGCACTCGCTGGGCTTACAACAGTAACAACGATCTCATTTGGAAACTTGATTCGTCCAATACGGCCTTAGCGTGGGGACAGCTCCCCACCTCAACCTACTCGGATCTCAACTACGTAAAAGCCATTGCAACTCAAGACGGCAACAACATCATCCTCGCCACTGAACAATCCTCGAGGACAATTAAAATATTCACGTTCAATGTTAGTGAATTTCAAAACTCAAGCGGTCAAACGGGAGCTCAGGTTTTAACCTCACCAAGCACGACAATGACTTCACCATTTTCGAGCTGTAGTTCCGGCAGTTATGTTAGCTCGAGCCAGCAATGTTATAACTTATCTTCAACTTCAAGCACTTCAATTGGTGCAGGCACAACTTTCAAGGGCTTTACGTCGGATCAAACATATTTTTATCTTGCTACCGAAAATGGCTCGAACATATGGACGATTTTTAGAAAACTTCCTACTGACACGACATGGTCAAGTCTATGCAGCATTACCGATGCCAATTTAATGGCTCATTTGGCAGTTGATGCCAATTATTTTTATATTGCACAGAGCGGTGGAATTCGGCGACTTAGTAAAACAACTTGCGCAGCTGTCGACACCGTTACTCCTTCAACTGGATTGGCTCCAAATGCCACCACCTTCGACTACTACTCACCGTTCTCTCTCAGTGTTGATTCGGGTTTTATGTATTACGCGGTACCGAGTACATACAACCTGGCCAGTTACAATCTCACCTCAACAGCAACATCAACGCACACGACCTCACAAACTCTTGGCACAAAATCTTTAAGTCCATCCTCCACTCGCTTTACGGTTTTTAATGGCACTCGCTGGGCTTACAACAGTAACAACGATCTCATTTGGAAACTTGATTCGTCCAATACGGCCTTAGCGTGGGGACAGCTCCCCACCTCAACCTACTCGGATCTCAACTACGTAAAAGCCATTGCAACTCAAGACGGCAACAACATCATCCTCGCCACTGAACAATCCTCGGGGACAGTGAAACTGTACATCTTTAACTTAACTAATTTTTAGGGAGAACAAATGGACGACATAGTATTTTTATCCATCATCGTGCAAAAAGAAAACTCGTTAAACAATTAACAAACTGAAAGGATTTTCAAGTGGGCGAACCAAAACTAGATCCAAGTGGTCATCATGAAAGCGAAAGTAAACAACAACACAACGGAAACAAACCTTCCTCGAATTCGAGGCTCCCTGACATCAAAATCATGGTCCTGGCTTTTTTGGGCCTGGCCGGATTGGGTTATTTCGGTTTTCAAATCTTATTTTCAAACCCGGCCGAGACGGTTTTAAAAAAATATTTAGATGCAAGATCCTGGGAAGCTCGACTCGATTTTGTTCGGAAACCCGATGTAGTAAAACCACTAATGAAAGAATGGTATAAAGAGATTGATTTCTCAAAAGGGAAACCCTATCTGAGACTAGAAGCCGACCCTGAGACTAAGGCAAGTGACCTCAAAGAAGGTGGATGGACAAATATCAGAGTTGTATTTGCTGAAGGGCAAAATGCTTTTGGCAGTACAGTGCAGGATGCCGCTTGGTATAGTCTCCAGTTAACAAGCTCAGGATTTAAAATTGACTGGGAGGCTTCTGTTTCCTACAACCCCATGACGTTTAAAGCCATGCAAGCACAAAAACCTACTGATCCCCAAAAATTTAGAGTCTTTGCCGAATTGGCAAACTATTATAACTATGAGTTTCGCGACTCCGATTCATATCTTTACTCAATCAGATTGCATGAACCCGAGACCTACGAATCAGTTTATGGATATATTAAGCGCGACTCGCCTGACGGTAAAAGGCTGTATGAAATACTAAAAGACGGCCAAAAACACCCCGTCATTTTAAATGTTCGCTATCATCCGTACGCCAGCCAAAACAATTTAGTGATCATTGACACCTTTGTGCAAAGGTACTTTAACGAACCTTAAAGATTTAACCACCCATCTTCGTCAATTTGTTTCCACTTAGCGACTACTTTAGCCAGGTAGTCCTTAGTTTCCATTGGCGCTATTTTAATTATTTGATTCTTTATGTCCCTTGCACTGGTTAACGAAATACTACCCTTTTTAAGATGTTTAAGCAGCCTATTCGGCCCCCAGTTGTATCCAGCAATTATAAACGGAACTCTGTTTTCGAAGGACTTAATACTAGCGAACGACTGTGTTGATAATATATTTAAATAGCTGACCCCGTATTTGATATTATTCTCTGCCGCATATAAAAAACTGCCATCGACATTTACCGATTCATTCAAATATGCCTTAACATCCAAGCCTGCATACTTAGGAACAATTTGCATCAGACCAAATGCGGGAATGTGAGAACGCGCTAGCGGGTTAAACGCCGACTCTTGCCACATAATAGCTAAAATTAAACCGACCGGAAGAGAGTATTTTTGGGCCCAAAAAGTCACTGTCGGTAAGAACTGTGCAGCTCTCTTCTTTACGTGATTTGGTACCATCGGAATATCAATTTGATAAAACTTCCGCTCAACACCATCCGTACCCTTAAACTTTCGATCAATAACAATGTTTTTTGCGAACTCGCTCATGGCACTATCTAAATTTTTAATAGAGAGCGTTTCACCACTTACATTGCTAGCTTGAGAATCGATTAAATTGAACTTTTGTAGGAGTTCCGTTTTTAGTCTTGCAACGATCCGATCAGATGGAATTTCGTCCTTAGACAAAATCTGCAATTGAATGTTGCCTTTTTCATAGTCTACTTTCAAACGCGACTGATCATCATTCCAATATTCCACATAGGTCTTTGCCGAAGGCATTAACCCGTCATTCCACTTCTTTTGAATGTTAGAACGATATTCTTCCCAATTATCATCTTGAATAGTTTTATAGGATTGCCAATTTTGTACAGTCTGAGATTTAAGATCTTCGAATGCACTTTTGGACCCCTCGAGGATCTCATTGCCGAAAACAATTGAAGGCGCGAGCACGTAGACCAGTACAAGCACCTTTTTCAAAATCATAAGCTACCCGATGTCGTCTGATTGGCGAACTCTTTGGGCGCATCAGCTAGCGACTTAGCAATCGTGGCTTTGTCATCCGTAGTAATCTTATTCAAAGCCTTCTTTGTTGTCTGCTTGACGACATCCTCAAGACTCTGCTTGTTGATCTTTACTAGGGCTTTACAATTATACACCGAACTTGCCCCACCTGATTGTGAATAATCACGCTCTTCCCACATCGTTGACGCAACTTGAACTCCACTCAACAAAGCGACTGCATCTTGAGTCAGACTTGTATTAAACTTTCGTTCAAGGGAACCGCCGCCCTCTAACTTGTTTATTGCCGCTTGTCCTTCGGCAGTTTCATTTATTTTAGAGGTAATAAAGGTGGCCATTTCTTGAGCTATCTCTTGGCGAGCGCGTGCTTTAGCCATATCGCAACCTGCAATTCTGTCATTCACATCTCCAGAATCACCGACAAAGAAACGATCTTGTGGAGGCAAGCTCGACGAGTAGGTCATAAAATCATAAGTCCACAATGGCGGCTCAGCGTGACTCCTATCGCGAACCACAAAGTTCCTCTGAACGAGAGGTGCGGATTGAGGCGCCTGAGCTTTCTCCGCTGGCACTTGTCCACTAGCACACCCAACAAAAACGGCACCAATACCAAATAACAATGATGATTTCAAAAAATTCATATTTTCCCACCTTATTTTAAAACAATGAAATTTAGTTTACGTAAATTTAAGCAGATCTGTCACCTCGCCAATGAAACAAATCACCTTCATCACTGCCTTGGTCATGGAATGGACCTTGGCGTGGACCAAAGTCCAATTAGCCAGACTCAAATCAAGAGCGACCTATTCCCTACCCTTTGCTTAAAAGACAGATGTAAAGTTGAAGCACGTCACTAATTTAAAAAAGGACACTAGATGAAATCAATTATTGTTTATTTAATTGTGACTTTAGGATCAACCTCTGCCTTCGCAAAGTACTGCTCATATAATACTTTCGGAAAAAGACTAGTCTGCGCCAGCGACTACAAAGCATGTGTAGCCCAGGCCAAGCGATTGAATGGCGTTGATTGCAAAAAGGAATCAGATACAGCAGACCTTCCTCCGTCTTTAAAAGAATCTGACCCAAAGTCTTTTTGCCTTTGGCGATATGACAAAGGCGAATTTAAAAATATGGGATGTATGGCAAAGGCGACTTGCGAGTATTCAATGCGCCAGTATCCACAAACAGTTTGCGTTAAAGGGAGCGTGAAGGACACAAATGAGATCAAAAAAATGTATTTAGCCAATGAAGACAAGGTCAAAGCTGCAGCCGCTACAAATAAGAAAAAAGCTCTATCAAAGTATAATGCCATCTTTGAAAATAGAAATCCAAAAGAAATTATTCAGCTAGTTAGGAGTAAATACGGCCGTCTTGAATTAACGAGTCCAGAAGACGTCGATGGCGCGCAAAAAAGATTAGAGCCTTTTTGTGCGAACGCTAATGCCGAGGCCTGCTTTGTTCTATTTGAGATGCATGCCCTTTCAGAGTTCAAGGACAAATGGAATCGCTCAGCCGAGGCTCAATGCAATGATCTTAAAAAATCCAACGGCTACCTCAACCGCTCGTGCCTACTGGGTTACAACGACGCTTGCCAGCAGGTCATAAGTAAATATGACCTCGATATGGGCGTGCGAAGCAACAATACCTTTATCCGAGAACCCGGCCAAAGCGGAATTGGAAATGACGAGGCGAAAGGAATCCATTGCACAATTCCTCGACCTCCTGAAGAGGTATACAAGATGAAAGAGCAATGTTCATCGATTGAGGGATCTCTTCAAATGTGTAATTACACTCCCAGCCCAAATACTCCCGATAAAATGTCATACGATGAGCTCGTCTCCGAAGGCAAAAGGGCTCGCGACTATAAAAAGAATCCTGAAGCCATCAGCTTTTTTGAAAAAGCTTGTGAAATAAAAAATGCGAGTCGTGCCTGCATCGATTTAGCGCTCATTGTGTATGAAACAGATGCTAAAAAAGGCCCAGCAATTTTTCAAAAGGCATGCTCACAAGAAAATCTTGATAAGAATATGAAAATCGACTGCGGTAACCTTTTTCAGCATTTTCACGCCAGCCCATAATTAATTATTCTGAGTGTAGTGTTTTTTCTTGAGCGGGAGAAATGGTGGCGATCTAGTATGCTTTATCCCATATGAGATCAGATACCAAACCAGTTCACATGTATACACTTACACTTCTATGGCTGAATCCCTCCCCTTACAATTGTGAACTCTTAACGGCCACAACGATTGATTTTTTTGTAAGGTCCGGAATCAACAACTATATAAAGAAGTTCTATCTTTAAACGGCTGACAGTTTACAATCTTTAAACAAGAGACCAAAGGAAAATATGAAATTGACTGACGGCAATCATCTCATTCCGTTTTGGGGACATCCACTCACTGTCACCGGCGGCCGGGATCATCTTGGCATGCAGCGAGCTGCCCTTAGAACCTATGCTCACCTTCTTCCTGGCCTTTCCAACTTGACCAAACGGTACCGTTATTACGGTCTATACTGTTGGCTACTCGACTATTATGCCACTCAGTTTAACGACCCAAATGTCCGAAAGTTCAAAAACTATATTCGTCGGTCAGAACTTCTTCTTGCTTTTACCAACTCAGCTCAGGGAAGTGTTACTGAGTCAGGAGTCATGGGTTCTGATTTTGTCAAACAACACATAGAAAAAGCAAGGAACGCCCCTATCATTTGGGCAGACTCCGCAGATATTGGGGGGAAGAAAAAGCTCTACTGGAAACATAACGGTGGTGCGTTCTATCAGTATTACCTCGGACCCATGAAGGAAATGGGACTTATAGAAGAGAGCAAGCATGGCCTACCTATTTGCACCGAATTTGGATCACGTCTTGCCAAAATCCTTTGCCGCGATCTTGAGTCCTCCGACCAAAACCTCTTCCACGATTTTATTCAAAGACCGAAAGTCTCAGCATCAGAAACCAAAAACCTTTTTAAAACCTTTGCCCTTTCAGCCATCACTCAGGGAACTGACGAGCAAAAACTAACTACTGAATTTCTCCTTGGGCCGGATCGAATGCTATCCAAGGAAAAGTCATTCTTTCGCCGCGAATCATTAATCAACATATTGAACACAGTCGAATCGACTGGGGAAAATTCACATGCTATTACGGAACATTATTTTAAACATTGGGATGGCTCCCCGCTCGACCTCGAAAACGACCGACAAAAAGTAGACGAACTTTGGTGGTACTACCACTTAAACGAGCTTGGCCACTATGCCTGTGAGAGTATCTTTTGGTGTCTTCTCGATCTGCTCCTCGGAGACGGCGCAAGTTACCAGCCAAGAGAGCTAGTTTTAGACAAGCTAATTAGCTTAGTAGATCATAGCATTAAGACACAGAACACACTTGGCAAACTTCTGACTGGTTACAGCGACACCAGGACGGGCCTTATAAAAGCATTATGTGACGGTCAAAAAAAACTCGAAGAATACATTGGTGAAGAGGCTCAAGGTGAAGCCTTAAACGCAGCTTTAGAGCAGCTTTTTAGAATCTACAATCTCTATGTGACATTCTCTCCAAAACTCACAGTTGATCTTCAGCTACTCGACTGTCATGCCTCAGGCGATACATTAGAAACAATATCCTACTTTGATCGACTAAAGACACAACCGGCTGGCCTAGCCATTCGAACCTACATTTCGAAAATGATTCTCTCTAAACATGCCGAAAATGTAATCCGGAAGATTGGCAGTGGATCACAAGTAACAATGAAGTTCATCCATGAGGGAGCGCACATTAAGGGAATCGAAGTTGTTCATCCTCGACTGACATCGCCAAGGATAAATTCAGCAATTCAGTTTTTGAAAGATGTAAAGTTGCTTGATGAAAATGGTTCGTTGACGGATCAAGGGAAACTGTATGTCCGAAAAACCTAAGGAACAGCTAGACATCATCTCTCCCTTTGATCTCATTCCTACTGGGGACTATCACTCTTGCGTGATCACTGGTTATAGTTTCGATTTTTTGTTTTTCGAAAAATTTGTCATGCCTAAGCTTCGTGCGCTCAAGATATCAAACGTGAACCTGTTAGTCGATCCGAATATGTATGAGCAGAGCATTTCTGATTTCAATGGAACAAAGTTGCCATCAGATGCTGGATATTCAATTGAACCAGCAAGAGTGCCTCGCCTGTTCCACTCCAAAGTCATGCTATTCTTTGGTGACAACGAAGGCTTAGCCTTTATCGGCTCCGGGAACCCAACTCAATGTGGCTACGGCCTGAACCAAGAAATCTGGAGTGCAATACATATCAAGGATGCAACTGATCCCAAGGCTTCAGCATTTTTACAGCTCTGGAATAACTTCAGAATTTGGTCACAGGGTGTGCCAAAATACTTCACTCAAAAACTCGATTGGATCACCCTGTATTCACCTTGGCTAAAGCAAGCCAAACCTGTGGATCCACCTTGGCTTCTCAGTGAAGGCAGGTCGATAGAAATCTGGGATACGACTAGTGAAAACTTATTCGACCAATTTACTAAAATTGCACAGGCAGAGACTGTTGAGGAAATCATATTCTGTTCGCCGTACTTTGATTTGAACTTTGAGGCGATTGAAACAGTAAAAGCCATCTTCAAAAAGTCAAAGATCTCGATGGTCGTTAATAAACTAATGGATCCAAATATACTTGGGCCTCTCAAGAAATATGACTGGCTTGCTGCCGAGGATCTATGGACAGACTTATCT
>JBFWYS010000015.1:0-17629 GCA_050186175.1 Pseudobdellovibrionaceae bacterium | reverse complement strand
ATCTAATACAAGATTGCTAGAGTCGCGGCCAAGGAGCAAGCCACAGCTCAAGGTCTTGCCGAAGAGTCCGACGAAACCCAAAAGATTGTGGGAGAAGCAATTGGAAAAATTCACAAAACATTACTTAAAAAAATTGATTCTGAAGGAATCCAAAATCTTTCGTTTCCTGTTTATGCGATGTATGCACAAAATTTAGGGGCTTATGGTTACGGTACTTTTATCGCGGCCAATAAAAAATTACTCGATTCAAAGATGGGGGTAGGAAAATGTTCACCAAAACACTTTTTATCGTACTAACATTTGCATTTGCACTCCCTACTTTTGCCAACTCCTCTAACCTTGAGAGTGGAAAAGCCCAACAGTTGATGGCAAGCCTCAAGCAGGATCTCGCTCAAGATGATTTGACTCACTCGGCATCGTTTTCAATCAACGACTCGATTCGCAAAACTTCTCTTGAAAAAATCAACACGATGAAAAAGCGCTTTGATCAGTTGTCAAAAACTCCTGGGATAGGAATTCTCGAGAGATCAACTTTAAATGATCTTTCTATGATGCTCGGAAATATTTCAGAAAAAAACAGGTTTGATCAAAAAGGGTGTCAAGCCTTACGTTCGGAATTAAAAGCTGCATTCAACCCTCTTGAGGAAGAGAACAACTCGAAACCAGAGTTAAACGAGTCCTTAGAAATAGTGAGTATTTTATGCAAAGATGCGCCTACGGGAATTTAGTTCTGCAGTTACTGCTGATTTTTACATTTCTATTTTCGACTCAAGCTTTTGCTCAGACATCAGCTGATGCCGACTATCTTTACCTTGAGCTTCAAGAAACTAAAGTCGTAGACTCGAATAAAATTCCGTCAAAAATAACCGTTGGAGTCGGTGATAAAGCGACTGACTTTACTATTTTAACAGCTCCACCGACTGAACAGGGAAAACTTGTTTACGACTCACTCACAGACGACCAAAAGACAAAATTTCACCAAGCAAGAGTTAATTTTTTTCAACTCTTAACATCCGTTTTTGTTCATACAAGACTCACTCTCGGAACAGGTATTGCTGTCGGAAAAGAACTGATTCAAGCGGTTCTTCCACCACGATTGGAAACTTACAATGGGCTTGCATCAATTCACCCCTTTTATGAAAATCTTACGAGCCAAAAAGATTGGATGAAGCAGTCTTCCGACCTGTCAACCTTGGATCCTATTTCCCCTAGAGAAGCTCTCCAAAAAAGAGTCAAAATTGTTCGCAAAGCCGGCAATGATGCCATTCAAGGGCTCATCTCAGCTCTCGACCACACTTTGTGGGAAGGGGCCAAACAAGTGGTCGACAGAAAAGAATGGGGACTCTTCTATATTCGCGGACTCGGTTTTGAAGCCGGTCTAAAAAAAGGAATCGGCGGCGAAGCCGCCCTTGCAGTGATTCTCGCTTACAACAAAGAAAAAAAATCTTTGGTATTTCAAATCAAAAGAATGTCAGAAGCTTTTAGTAGCGGTTTTGTGATTTCAGCCACCACATTTTTTAGATTCGGTTATTATTCTTCGAGTGCTAACAAAGCTACGATCTCTAAGGGAAGGACTTTTAACCCCCCTTCTCCCATTCCACTTTTTGCATCCGTTACCGAAGATGCTTTTTATGTGGGTTTCAACATTGGAGATCACGGTCTCACGAAGAGTCCATGGGATGTTTTTAACGGTTATGAAAACACCCACTCCGAAACTACACTCTTTAGACTCGAAATTTCAGCGCGTTTCAAAAACATGATTAAGATTGAGTCTTTAATTTTCCAAGATGCCAAAAATGGCGTCGTGAACCTCAAAAATTATGGAAAAAAACTTGTCAAAACGGTTAAATCTATCTTGGCGCCAAGCACATCATGCCGCGCCATTTATCTTTAGGATTCCCCCTATATCTAGTTAGGATTCCAAAATGGGAAATCTGTATTTAGGGGGGGCAACATGAACAAAAAAAATTCAAAAAGAATGCTAACTATTTAGTTGGAATGAAAATCTGCAAGTGTTAAATCCATTTCTCTTCGAAAAGAAATGGATTTTTTAACTATTAAAAATGCATCTTTTGTAAGCAGTTTTTGAGCACTGCAAAAGAAGCAACGAGGATTTGCAGCACGATGCACACTTATCTTCTGCCCGATTTGACCTTTGAAAGCTTTTGCGTTGGTCACTCCAACAAATCAGCTTTCGAAGCTTGTTCACGCCTGATCAATGATATTCAAAATTCAAGAATTTTATTTTTATTCGGCCCTACTGGAAGCGGCAAAACTCATCTTCTTCAAGCCGTTGGTAATGCTGCAAAAAATTTACGCTTGCGTTTGTTAACTGGCGAAACTTTTATCCACCACTGCATTGAAAGTTTAAAGATCGATTCTGTTCACGACTTTGTTGAATCTTTTTATCGCAACTGTGATTTAGTTTTGATCGATGACATTCATATTGTTCGAAATGGTCAGGCTGTTCAAGAAGTTCTTTTCTCGGTTTTAAATGCCATCCGACTCAGCGGAAAACGGGCGATCTTTACAAGTGACCGTATGCCTTCTGAAATTGAAGGTCTCGAGAAGCGTTTGCAAGACAGCTTGGCACAAGCTGAAATGATTGAGCTTTTTCCGGCCAATGCAGAGCTCAAGAAACAAATTTTACAGCAACGAAACTTAAAGATGGGCCTCGGTCTTTTACCAGATCAAATCGATTGGTTGGCTGACAACTGCGAAGGCTCTCTTCGATCTCTGATTGGACACTTAAACAAGATCGACATGTTCATTCAGATTACTAAAACCTGTCCAGGCTTTGCTGAGCTTAAGAAATTGACGGGATTGGGTGGCATTCGCTCTCCAAAGTACACGACTGAACAAATTATGGCTCGTGTTGCGCGCGAGTATCAGGTTAAAACTCAAGACCTTAAAAATAAAAGCCGTGCAAAAGAAAAGATCGAAGCTCGATCGATGGCTATGTTTCTTATGAGAAAACACACTCAAAAATCTTTGGTGGACATCGGTTTAGCTTTTGGTGGAAGAGATCACACAACAGTTTTAGCTGCGATCCGAAGTTTCGAAGACAAACTTAAAACTTCTCCAGAGACATCACAGCTGATCGAGAGACTCGAAAAAACTTTTTAGATCTCTTCCTGAGATTCTAGTGCTACTCCTACATCCATGATTCCAATAGGATCATGAACAAACGACTCAAGCACTTCAAGACGTTGCTTCAATTCAAATTCGTCTTTTGAAATAAACCACCGACTTACACTTCATGGCACCAGAGAGCCCACTTAATTCGGCGGTTCCATTTGCTTTAATAGCTCCTTCAAATTTCACTGGCGCGGGATACCCAACCAGCTCGGTTGGTAATTTGTATTCGATCGAGACCTTCTCTTTTTCGATCAAAGTCGTCACCTCAGGCAAACTGAATTTTTCGGTTCTCAATCGAACGATCGAGAATTTTTTGAAAGTGCCCTTGAATAAAGAGTTGGCGAGCTGTTTTCACACTTCTAGTTCTAATACATAAAGGCGCGAAACACAAAATTCGAACTATTGAAAATAACTACTTACGACTAATCATATCAAAACATATCCAAAGATCTTAGGGGCTCTCAAGCGGGCCTATTTAAAAAACAACTCATTTACCTTTCAAAACCCACTCATTTGTTTTTCAACTGGATCTTAATAAAAAAAATTGTCTCTGAAAAGGGGCCTTAAAACGAGGTCCAGCGGAAGGTATTTTGGCTAGTTTTGAGTTCAAAAAATATATAGAATTTAATCAGATAAAGAGAATCACATCAAAAGTCATCAAAGACTTAACAAGGTCTCAGATGAAAAAAGAGCCTCTCTTGTATAACAAGCATAGGTGAGATCTATTGGTGTTCTTTGCACGAAAGCAGCAAAATAAAAAGCACCATATCCTCGCAAAGGAGTTCACAGTGGTTGCCAGATCGAAAATCCAAATTCTTCTTTTAGTACTGATGACTTCGGCATTTGGGCTGTCGGCGTGCAACTATCGCATTGATAAGATGAATCTCGAAAAAGATGATCCTATTCACAAACCAGGAGATAACTCCGGGCAAGACACAGGAGAAAAGCCTGAGAGATTAAGCTGGCTCAATGTCTTTGCTGAGGTTATTAAACCTAAGTGTGTCGACTGCCATAAAGGTATGGCTGAATATGAAAAAGTTAAGAAGAAAATTCCTGCCATAAGGAAAGAAGTTTTTGTCATGAGAACGATGCCCAAAGGCGGATCTCTAACAGAAGAGCAAAGTCGTCTTCTGTCAGATTGGATCGATGCTGGAGCTCCAGAAAATACACCAGAAGTAAAACCGGAGGAGCCTATTGTTGTGAAGTTAAGTTGGAATAATGTATTTGCAAAGGTGTTTGAACCTCGCTGCATCGATTGCCATAGAGGATTGAAAACTTATGCGCGCGTTAAAGAGAAAATCGCAGATATCGAGCTGGAGGTTTTTACTTTTGGAAGCATGCCTGAAGACGGCCCCCTTACAGCAGAACAAAGTGAACTCTTAAAAAATTGGATCGCTGCTGGCGCACCTGAAGTAGCTCCAACTTTGATTCAAGATGCACAAGGCAACTTGAGTTTTAAAAAATAATCATTAAACTTTAATTGGTCCCGGGAGAACAAAATGAAGTCATCAATTTTTAAATTTATATTCACTACACTTACAAGCTTAACTCTTTTGAGTTCAGCCTCCGCGAAAGAAGAAAAGAAAACTGCCGAAACCGCACCGGTAACACAGGCTCCTGCTACTGTTCCTGCTGAAACTCCTGTCACAAGTTCGGCGGCAAGCTCAAAAATTTCTCTTGAAGGATCTGTTTCCTTTTTAGCGATCGGCAAGCCCTCATTCTTAAAAATCAAAGGAAAAGGAGATAGCCTCAAAGGAAAAGCCGAAGTTGCAGGATCACAAGTGACCGGCGAGTTCCAATTTCCTCTGAAAAATCTTTCGACTGGAATCAACATGCGAGATGAACATATGAAGGACAAATATCTTCAAGTTTCGCAGTTTCCAAACGCGACTTTGAAAATCACGAAGCTCGATCTTCCCGTGGATTTTGATGTCAAAAATTCAGAGCTGAAGGATCAAAAATTTGAAGGAACAATGCAAATCCACGGAAAAGAGAAGCCGATCGCCGGAACGGCAAACTTCAATGGCAAAGACTCAACTCTTACTGCCAAAATGAATCTCAAAATCTCTGACTATGGAGTCGACATTCCCTCGTACATGGGAATAACAGTTTCCGAAGACGTAGAGGTAGAAATCACTTCTACAAACTTAACAGTTAAGTAGATTCACAGCTAGGTTTTGAGGGCGCTTGGTGGAAAGAAAAACCAAACGAGTCAGCAGATCTCGCCGACTACGCTTGGTTTATGATGCATTATATTTTTAGATCCAAAGACTGTGTACGTCTCTTTCGCGCGCCGTCTTTTTCGCTTCATCGTAGCCCGCATCGACGTGTCTAAAGATACCCATTGCCGGATCCGCTGTAAGAACTCTTTGTAATCTTGCTGCGGCTTCTTTAGTTCCATCCGCTACAATAACTTGGCCTGCGTGTTGAGAGAATCCCAAGCCCACTCCGCCACCATGGTGAAGGCTGACCCAAGTTGCTCCGCATGCTGTGTTTACGAGAGCATTTAACAATGGCCAATCAGAAACTGCGTCAGAGCCGTCTTTCATTGCTTCTGTTTCACGATTGGGAGAAGCCACGCTTCCACAATCCAAATGATCTCTTCCGATTACAATTGGAGCTTTCACTTTTCCAGACGCAACAAGTTCATTGAACATGAGACCTGCTTTAGCTCTCTCGCCGTATTCAAGCCAACAAATGCGCGCCGGTAATCCTTGAAACGCAATTCTCTTCTCAGCCATATCAAGCCAAGTAAGAAGATCTTTTTTATAAGGAAATAACTCACGAATCGCTTGGTCGGTGACCTTGATATCATTTGGATCGCCCGATAAAGCGACCCAGCGGAAAGGCCCGCTTCCTTTACAGAAAAGAGGACGAATGTACGCCGGAACAAATCCAGGATAATCAAATGCGTTTTTTACCCCTGCTTCAAAAGCACGAGCACGCAAATTATTTCCGTAGTCGAATGTGATCGCGCCTCGCTCTTTCATTGCGAGCATTCCACGCACGTGTTTGGCCATACTCTCGTAGGCCGCCGCCAAATAGGCTTTTTGATTTTGCGATCGGAAAGTTTTCGCCGTTTCAACGGCGTAACCTTCAGGAATATAACCTACTAAAGGATCATGCGCCGAAGTCTGATCCGTTAAAAGATCTGGAATGAAATTCATTTTTAACAAGTCATGAATCGCTGTTGCTGCGTTACCGAGAACCGCAACTGATTTAGCCTCTCCCGCCGCCGCATATTTGCGAATTCTTGCTACTGCATCTTCGAGCGAAGAAGCTTGTTCATCGAGGTATTTGGATTTAAGCCGCTTATTAATACTCTCTTGATCAACTTCAATTGCAAGAACACAGGCCCCTGCAAAAACTCCAGCTAAAGGTTGAGCTCCACCCATTCCGCCGAGGCCCGCAGTTAAAATAATTTTGCCTTTAAGATTGCCGCCGAAGTGTTGCCTTCCAGCCTCAACAAATGTTTCATAGGTACCCTGAACAATTCCCTGAGTGCCGATATAAATCCAGCTTCCTGCAGTCATCTGGCCGTACATCATGAGACCCTTTTTATCGAGCTCATGAAAATGTTCCCAATTCGCCCAGTTAGGAACTAAATTTGAATTCGCGAGCAAAACTCTTGGGGCGTCAGCATGCGTTTTTAAAACTCCGATCGGCTTTCCACTTTGAACCAAAAGAGTCTCATCGTTTTCTAAAGTTGTGAGCGCTTCGAGAATTTTATCAAAAGACTCCCAATTACGAGCCGCTTTTCCTATTCCTCCATAGACAACCAAATCACCTGGATTTTCGGCAACAGAGGGATCCAAATTATTTTGAATCATTCTGTAAGCCGCCTCTTGAAGCCAGCCTTTGCAATGGAGTTTCGTTCCAGTTGGAGCTGTAATTGTTCTCTTTCCTTTTAGCATTCAAGTTCTCCTACAGATTTGTGAACTGCACCTAGCAATTCATCGGAGCGGATCATAGATTTAATTTTTTCGATATCGCGAGAAAATACACGGTCTTCAGCTGCAAAGGGAACTTGCTTACGGACCACATTGTAAGCCGCAAGCACTCCTGCCGCCGGTTTTTTAGGCGCCAGAAGGTCTAGAGCTTGGCATGCTGAAAGAATTTCCATGGCCACGATGTTTTCAGCATTACGAACAATACTACCAAATTTACGAGCCGCAATTGTGCCCATTGACACGTGATCTTCTTTATCGGCAGAAGTCGGAATCGAATCCACGGAAGCCGGATGAGACAAAATTTTATTTTCACTCACCAAACTTGCCGCCGCCACCTGAACAATCATATGCCCCGAATTCAAACCACCCTTTGGTGTTAAAAAAGCCGGCAAATCACTCATCGCGGGATTAATTAATTTTTCAATACGACACTCAGAAATCGAAGCCATGGCACTCATCGAGATACACATAAAATCGAGAACAAAAGCCACCGGCTCCCCATGAAAATTTCCGCAGGAAAGAACTTTGTTCTCGCCCGCAAAAACAAGAGGGTTATCGGTACTTGAGTTCGCTTCCGTTTCTAAAGTGCGAATACCGTAATTCAGAGTGTCTTTTGCAGCTCCATGAACAGCTGGAATACAACGGAGAGAGTAAGCATCCTGAACTTTATTGCAATCAGTGTGGCTCGTTGAAATTTCTGATTCTTCGCCAAGAATCTTCAACATATTTCTCGCCGTTTTTGCTTCACCGGGATGTGGGCGAGTTGCCGCGATCAATGGATCATAAGCCAACCGTGATCCGCGCAAACCTTCAAGTGACATCGCGCCTGCAAGATCTGTCATCCACGCCAGTCGGCGGGCCTGATAGGCATTGAGCATTCCAACACCTGTCATCACCTGGCATCCGTTGATCAACGATAAACCTTCTTTAGCCTTTAAAACTAATGGTTCAACTTTTTTCTCTTTTAAAACTCCGTCAACAGGAACTGCTTTTCCATCTTTCCAGACTTCGCCTTCACCAATCAAAGCCAAAGCCAAGTGCGACAAAGGAGCCAAGTCTCCGCTCGCACCCACGCTCCCCTGAGACGGAATGTAAGGCGTAATATCATGCCTCAAAAACTCGAGGACTTTTTCTGCGACCTCAGGACGAATTCCACTATGTCCACGAGAAAGTGCATTTGCTCTCAATAACATGATCGCTTTTGTTTCTTGCACGGTAAATGGATCACCAACTCCGCAGCAGTGAGAGCGGATCAAGTTTTTCTGCAACTGCTCGATTTCTGCATCCGAAATTCTGACAGAACTAAAAGCGCCAAAGCCTGTATTTACTCCGTACATCACTTCGCCTTTATTGATTCTTCCCTCAATATAAGCACGGCTTTCTAACATCTTTTTTCGAGCACTCGCAGCCAAAGTAACATTCGGATTTTGACTTTGAGCGACCGCCCACACTTTGTCTAAATTTAAATTCTCACCATCAATTTGAAATTCGGCGTTTTGCATCTCTTAACCTTCCAATTATTTTTTCAAAGTGCGAATTGCAGTAGCGTAGTCATTTTTAAAAACATAGCTCCCAGCAACTAAAACATCGGCTTCTGCAAGTTGCTCAACTGTGGCGTCGTTCACGCCGCCGTCGACTTCAATCAAATACGAATATTTATTTTTTTCTCTAAGTTCGCGAAGCTTAACAATTTTCTCAATCTGGTCAGCCATAAAACTCTGTCCACCAAAACCGGGCTCAACTGTCATCACCAAAACCAAATCACATAGGGGTAAAAAAGATTCAATCGCAGATAGTGGCGTACCCGGACGCAAAGTAATCCCCGGCTTAGAACCCAGCTCACGAATCCGCTTCAAACATTTTTCTGGATCATCCGTCGCTTCAACGTGAATTGTAAGATAATCGCTTCCCGCTTTGACAAAAGCGTCTACGTATTTTTCGGGGTGATCGATCATCAAGTGGACATCAAGCGGAATGCGCGAAACTTTTTTAAGTGAAGCAACCACAGGAACACCGATCGTGATATTCGGAACAAAATGCCCATCCATCACATCAACGTGAATCCAATCAGCTCCCGCTTTTGTGACCGCTTCAATTTCATCGCCTAATTTTGCAAAATCAGCCGACAGGATACTAGGGGCTATGAGTTTTTTCCCGGCCAAAATATTCTCCCACTTTCAGAGGTGTTCCACGCAAAAATTCTTTGCATGTCATACGACTGCGGGATTCAGGTTGCAATTCTAGAATTTCGAGAACTCCGCTCCCCGTATTAACGCAGATTGCGTCATCATTTACAGAGACGATTTCACCTGCCTGGCGGGACGCATTAGGACCTTTTGAGACACGGGTTTTATGGATTTTAAGTCGTTTCCCCTGATAGCTTGTAAAGGTCCCTGGTCCCCACACAAAACCACGCACTTTATTGTGCAAATTTTGAGCAGCCTGAGACCAATCGAGTGCACTTTCTTCTTTAGCAATTTTATGAGCGTATGTGACTTGAGCTTCATCCTGCGGAACAGGAATTAACATCCCACGAATATAATCCATCAGCTCCACATGTAAAAGCTCATTGCCTTTTTCAGCCAAGATATCGTGAAGCTCAAGAGAATTCATATGTTCAGTAATTTCGACTTTTCGAAATCCAAGAACATCTCCAGCATCGAGCTTCTTGACCATCACTTGAAGACAAACACCGCCTTCTTTATCCCCCGCTTCTACTCCTCGCTGAATCGGAGCAGCTCCTCGCCACCGAGGCAAAAGACTTGCATGTAAGTTCACTGCACCAAACTGAAAGCTCTGCAAAAATTTTTCTGATAAAATTTGGCCAAAAGCTACAACAACTGCGACTTCAGCACTCCAAGAAACAATCTCTTCGCGAATTTCTTTAGTAATTTTCTCTGGAGAAATTACTTTTAAGTTTTTTTCCAGAGCTTTTTGTTTTACCGGTGAGGGAGTCAGTTGTAATTTGCGTCCAGATGGACGATCCGGTTGAGTGACAACACCCACGACTTCATAATGATCATCTTTAAGAAGCGCCTCTAGAGAATGAACTGCAAATTCGGGCGTTCCAAGAAAGACGACTCTGATTTTACTCATAATTGTTCCTTCGAGATGAATTTACAGAGGAGCTTCTTCCTTGTCGTCTTCTGTTTCTTGGTCTTTGGTTGGATAACCATGTTTTTTGATTTTACTCTTAATGCGACTTGATTTCACAAAGCTGATGCGATCAATAAAAAGTTTTCCAGCTAAGTGATCCATTTCGTGCTGCAAACAAATTGCTAAAAGACCATCCGTCTTAATAACAAACTCCTTACCATTTTTATCAAGGCCTTTCACTTCAACGTAATTATATCTCTCAACAGTTTCATAAAACGTGGGCACACTCAAACAACCTTCGTCATAGGTGGTTTTACCTTCGCCCTTAACAATTTCAGGATTAAAAATAACAATTGGCTGTTGAACCTGATCTTCAAGTTCCGTCGTCACTTTTTCGTGCCGACTCTCCGGATCACGCGGTCGTGTATCAATAACAAGAAGACGAACATGCTGATCCACTTGTGGAGCCGCGAGCCCAATTCCATGAGCTGCGTACATTGTTTCAAGCATGTCCGCAGAAAGTTTCACCAGTTCCGGCGTCACCTTATCAATGGGCTTCGATACAGTTCTAAGTCTCTGATCTGGAAATTTTAAAATCTCAAGTACCATGATTTTTATCCTAACAGTCGCAACTTTCAAAATTAAGCGACCCAAATGGTCCAATTGGACCTCGCTCAGTATATCAGAACGCAGCCCGTCATGTCTTTGAAAACAGCTCTTAATTAACAAATTTCTAATCTGAATACAACCGTGCCCAGGTCAGTGTCATGAGAAAGAATATAAGCAAGCCCGAAGTTTTATTTTCGCATTCGCGAGAGCCGAACCCATGCTCCACTTGCGATCAGCAGGTTGGGCAGCCAACCTGCGAGAACCGGCGGAAGCGCTCCATGACGACCCATCGTGAGTCCTGAGCTATAGAAAATCCAATAAATAAAAACCAAGGCGAGACAGATTCCGATATTTTTCATCGTTCCGCCCGAGCGGGCCTGGCTGATGCTGAATGAAATTCCGAGTAGAGACATGACAAGACCACTTAAAGCAAACGCAAACTTGGCGTGAAAATCGACTTCGTAACGAAGAGTGTTGAGACCTGCCTCACGGTTTTTTTCGATGTACTGGTAGAGCTCAACAAAACTCAACATGTCGGAAGTATTACCCGTTGATTTTAAATCCCCGGCATCTTCACCCATCGTAATCGTTTTTGTCTGGAACTCACTCGTCAGAGGAAAACTCGATTCGTCAGTAAACAAAGTCACGGAGCCATTTTTCAGCTCCCACACGTCTCCCTGCAAAGTCACGGCAGCTGCCGTGATCATCTGAATAAGTTTCCAATCATCATTGAAATAGTAAAGAGTCAAACCTTGAGCCGAGTTGTTGTCAGCGGCAAGAGTTTTAATGTTGTAGATCGAGTTCTTAGAGCGGTACCAAATTTTTCCAGTCTTCACCGTTGAAAATTGCTCTGGTTTCTTTTTTAGCTCCACGAAGTAGATATAATTCTTTTGCCGAGCCAAAGCCGGCAAAACCTGATCCGCCATCCAAAAACTACAACAAGAAATAATGGCGACCAGAATTAGAATCGGAGTCGAAATTCTCTTGAGGCTCATTCCGACGCTAAAAAGTGCCACCATCTCGTTGGTCTTGACCAATGTGGATAAAGTAAAAATTGTGGATAACAAACAGGCCACTGGCACCATCTGATAAAGAATTTGCGGGGCATAATAAATATAATAGCGAAAGACCGAAGATAGAGCCGCGCCTTCAAAGCTCATAATTGTTCCCAAAGCATCGACCGCACAAAAAACGGTCACGAAAATAACCAGACCTGCGGCAAAATAGGTTAAAAACAGCCTTGCTATGTAACGATCCGCTAAAGACAACATCCGAATCAGTGTACTTGACTCGCCCTCGCAAAAGAAGTTTACTCAATGTATGGCTTTGCGCGTCTTGTTGGCAGATGAAAGCTCTACAATCAAAAAAGTTATGCAGCTCAGTCTGCAAGATTTTGGTGTAGAGGTGAAATCCGTTCCTTTGGGAGTGGATGTTTTGGCCGTTGCTCAAAGCTTTAAACCAGATTTGATTTTTATCGACATCCTTCTACAGAAAAAAAACGGTTACGAAGTTTGTACGGATCTAAAAAAAGATCCGATGCTTTCTAAGGTTCCTGTGATTTTGATGTGGAGCGGTTTTATGGACTTGGACGAAGAAAAAGTCAAAACCGCTAAAGCCGATGGCCGCCTCGAGAAACCTTTCGACAACCAAACTCTCCGCAGCCTGGTTGAGAAATTTGTGATTAAAACTCAAGAGCATCCACTGAAGGGTTTTCTTAAGTTTCCAGATCTTCCTGAGTTTGTAGAAGCAAAACCAACGACTCCACCAACAACACCCCTTCCAAATTTGAAGCCGGCAGCAAGGCCGGTGATTCCGACCGCCAAACCTCTCGAAGATTTTCCACCGCTTGAAGATGCTGAGTTTGATCAATTCAAACAAGTTCCTCTTGGTAAAAAAGGCGCAGAAAAATCGGGCTCGCTAGATTCTTTTAAATTGAATTTGAATGATCTAAATTTGGAAGCACCTCAAAATACGAGCGCTCCTTGGCAGAGCTCTCCTATGGGCGAAGAGCGAATTCAAGATTCTGACTTTATGGTCATTCCTCCGGGCGGAAATCTTGAGGATTTAGCCAAAGAAGCACCGCCCAAACCTTCTCCAAAAATTAACAAACCCGCTTCTCGTGCGCCGGTAACGGAAAATGAACCGGCCATGAACGACGTTGTCAACAGAGCTGTTGCGCAGATCAGTCATGAAATGCTTGAAAGGGCGGTTCAAAGCCAGGCTCGTGACGTGCTCGAAGTTATTGCGTGGAAACTTCTTCCTGATTTGGTTGAAAAAGTAGTGCGTGAAGAACTCAATAAGCTATTGCGTGAGCTCGAAGGCGATGTTACGAAATCTCCGTGACACTGAGAGATTTAATTTTAGCTGCTATCCAAGAAGACATGCCTAAAGGAGATGTGACCACCGAGTCTCTTGCCCTCGCTCCGCGCTTTGGCAAAGCAAAACTCGTTGCAAAAGAAGATATCGTCCTCTCTGGAGCAGAGCCTTTTGAACAGACAATGCATATTCTTGAACCCAATTGCAAAGTGAAATGGAATTTCGAAGAAGGCGATCTGATTTTAAAAAAACAAATTCTCTGCACAATTACTGGCGACCTTTTGCAAATTTTAAAAGCCGAAAGAACTGCACTCAATTTTTTGGGACGCCTCTCTGGCATTGCAACCATGACTCATCTTTTTGCGGATCAGGTAAAACACACTCAAACAAAAATTTTAGACACTCGTAAAACCACTCCGGGATTTCGTGACCTCGAGAAAAAAGCCGTTCGCCATGGCGGCGGAAGCAATCACCGCATGGGACTGTCAGATGCGATTCTTATTAAAGACAATCACATCACGGTAAGCGGTGGAATTTCTGCGGCTATCGAGAGAACACGTAGCCACTCGCAACTGCCCATCGAAGTTGAAACGTCCTCTCTTGAACAGGTGAAAGAAGCTGTCATCTGTAAGGCCCAGAGACTGCTTTTAGATAACATGAGCAACGAGATGATGGCTGAAGCCTTAAAAGTCATTCCCGACAACATCGAAGTTGAAGCTAGTGGCAATATGTCTCTCGATCGAGTAAAATCCGTTGCCGAATTGGGAGTCGATTACATTAGTGTTGGTGCTCTGACGCACTCTGCTCCTTGTGCCGATGTCAGCTTACTTTTTGATTGGAATAGTTAATGGACCCTACAGACGATATTCGTATTGGTAAAGTCACTGAAGCCTGGGCTAAAAACGCAAAACTTTTGGTTCGTTATCATGAACAACTTGCCTCAACGAGCACGTGGGCAAAGGAACGAGCCTTCGATGAAGAGGTGATGTCGCAGCCGATTGCAATTTATCTCACAGATTACCAAACTGGGGGACGTGGCCGCAGAACGAATACCTGGACGTCCACGAAGCCCGGCAGTTCTTTATACACAACATTTTCTTTTATGGCGCCAATGCCGTCACCAACTTTATCTCCCATTATGGGGCTCGCTGTTTTTAGAGCGGCTTTCGCAACTTGGCCATTTTTACCATGGAGTTTAAAAGCTCCTAATGATTTGTACCTTGGAGATAAAAAAGTTTCTGGATTGCTGCTCGAGAACCTGAGTCAAGGACAACTCAATCGTCTACTGGTAGGATTTGCAATTAACGTTTTTGAAGCTCCGGAAGATGTTTCTACTGCAACGTCGATGATCGATCATTTTCCTGAGAACACAGCACTTCTTGGCGAAGATTGGACGCAGTTTTTAGATCGTCTCCTTTTAGAACTGACCCTTGCTATTTCAACTGCCAGCAAAGAAAGTCTTGAAAGCAGCGAGTGCGTTTCTATTTTATGGGCTCTCAATTTAAATCCGAATCTCAAAGAAAAATACACACAAGTTCTTCCCGATGGCACTCTGATACAGGGAAAAAAGAAAATTTCTTGGACTGAACTTTAAGAGAATTCTAAAATGGCCTAAAAAGGGCCTAAAAAGGTTGTATGCGCGTAATTTTAGGAATGATCGCTGGAACTATTGCTGTAATTGCGTTGGGGCTTGCACTTTATTTAGGCGCCTTTAAATCCGTTGAAATGGAAAAAGTTGAACACGGCCCCATGAATTTTCTGTTGATCGAAAAGATGGGGCCCTATCACAAGGTTTCAGAAACAATTGCAAAGGCTGAGGCCTGGGCTAAGAAAAATAATATCCCCTGCAAAATTACTTTTGGGGAATATTTGGACGATCCGAATAAACTCGAAGCCGACAGACTCCGCGCGAATGTGGGATGCTTGATCGAGGATGCCGATAAAGAGGCGGCGCTTAGTTCTTTATCAACTTCACCTCAAACTGAATCCGGTGAAGCTTTGAAATTTGAAACTCGCCCGCAACAGACTTACGTAAAAGCTCTTTTCCGAGGGTCGCCAGGAATTGGGCCGCTTAAGGTTTATCCGAAGGCTTCGAATTTTATGGAGGACAAGGGGCTTCAGCTTTCAGGGCCCGTGATCGAGACTTATGAGATTACAAGTCCTTCGGATATGACGACGGTTTATTTTTTTCCGGTACGGTAGTTCGCGAATTTCACTGCCCAGTACAGCTGTTTTGTGATTCGCATAGCTGAGCCATCCATGAGTCGCTCTTCTGCCTGCCTTCCTGGCCTTCCTGGCAGGCAGACCAAAAATTCTCCAATATACAGAATCAAATATACAAATTTTTCGTAGTAGATGTTTTGCAGAAGAGTTTTTTGGGTCTGACGGCTAGGACGGCCGGTCAGAACGGCTGCTCCAGTAAGTTGAAGAAGGATAGCCAGGCTTGCGAAGCTTGCAGAGAGCAGCTGTGTTGAAGAGGCATTTCCCCCCGTGCCGCACGATGCAAAACTCCTCCCTCCCATAGACGTCCCCTCTCCTCGGGAGTAGCCTCAAGTGTGAAAACCAATTGATTTTCTCTCAGCGAAAAGGACATCTATGAAATCTCTGAATACATTTGGCACACTCAGCGAAGTCGAAGTTAAAGGCACAAAATATAAATATCATTCCCTTCCCGCTCTCGAGAAAAAAATCGGCAAGAAAATGGAGACCCTTCCCTTCTCGATTCGCGTTTTGCTTGAAAATCTTTTGCGTTACGAAGATGGCGCCGTTGTCACAAAAGGTGACGTCGAGGCCTTGATCAATTGGGATCCGAAAAAAACCTCTGATAAAGAAATTCAATTCCGTCCTGCGCGCGTAATTTTGCAGGACTTTACCGGAGTTCCAGTTGTTGCGGACCTGGCCGCAATGCGAGCGGCGATGAAAAAATGGGGTGGTGATCCACTTAAGATTAATCCTCTTCAGCCTGTTGACTTGGTCGTCGATCACTCAGTGCAGGTCGATTACTTCGGAACTGCAGACGCTCTTCAAAAAAATTCAAATCTTGAATTCCAGCGAAATCAGGAACGTTACGAGTTCCTCAAATGGGCTCAAGCTTCTTTCAAAAATTTTACCGTGGTTCCACCGGCAACAGGTATTGTTCACCAGGTAAATCTTGAATACTTAGCGCGTGTGGCGATGACTCAAGCGACTGACGCTGGAAATTTTATTTTTCCGGACACGGTGATCGGAACAGATTCTCACACTCCAATGGTAAATGGTCTCGGAGTTGTGGGATGGGGTGTGGGTGGTATAGAAGCCGAAGCGGCCATGCTCGGACAACCTTGTACGATGTTGATTCCAGATGTTGTTGGATTCCGCTTGAAAGGCAAAATGCCCGCCGGCACGACTGCAACAGATTTAGTTCTTACCGTTGTTCAAATGCTTCGTAAAAAAGGCGTTGTCGGAAAATTTGTTGAGTTCTTCGGCCCTGGTTGCTTAAACCTTTCGGTTGCCGATAGAGCGACGATCAGTAACATGGCTCCTGAATACGGTGCGACGATCGGTATTTTCCCAATTGACCAAAAAACTTTGGATTTCTTGAAACTCACAAACCGCGAAGAAAAAGCGCAACTCACAGAAGCTTATTACAAAGCTCAAGGTATGTTCTTCAATGAATCAACACCAGATCCAGTTTATTCGGATGTTTTGGAGTTGGATCTAGCGACTCTAGAGCCGTCTCTTGCAGGACCTGCCCGCCCACAAGACAGAACTTCTCTTGCGAAAGTAAACGAATCTTTCCGTAACTTCATGAAAACTCAGAACAAAGATACTGAGATCGGCGTAAAAACAGCGGATGTCACAGGACAAAATTATAAACTTGGCCATGGCTCAGTTGTTATTGCTGCGATCACAAGTTGCACAAATACTTCCAACCCTTCGGTAATGATCGGTGCAGGTTTACTTGCGAAGAAGGCAGTTGAAAAAGGCCTTACAGTTAAACCATGGGTCAAAACGAGTTTGGCTCCTGGATCGAAAGTCGTAACTGAATATTTAAAGTCCTCTGGCCTTCTTTCTTATCTCGAAAAATTGAATTTTAATGTTGTTGGTTACGGCTGCACGACCTGTATCGGGAACAGCGGTCCGCTTCCAGAGGCGATCCAAGATTCAGTCTTAAAAAATGATCTCTCTGTTGCATCGGTTCTTTCAGGCAACAGAAACTTTGAAGCTCGTGTTCATCCTCACGTTCGTGCGAACTACCTGGCTTCTCCACCTCTAGTTGTGGCTTATGCACTTGCTGGATCCGTGAATATGGATCTTACAAAAGAACCTATCGGCACAGGTGCCGATGGAAAACCTGTTTTCCTGAATGATATTTTCCCGACAAGCGAAGAAGTTGAACAATTTGTTCACAAAAATGTAACCTTGGATAAATTCAAGAGCAGCTACGGCGATGTTTTTAAAGGTTCATCTGAATGGCAGGCGATCAAAGTTGAAGGCGGAGATCTTTACAAGTAAAATGCAAAATCGACCTACATTAAAAA
>JBFWYS010000014.1:0-17767 GCA_050186175.1 Pseudobdellovibrionaceae bacterium | reverse complement strand
AAAAGCCAATGCAGAGCTGGAACAGCTCATGCAGCGCCAGATCGCTCGCGCCAAAGAAAAAGATCCTGCTAAAGAACAGAGCTGGCGCCAATTTCTCGAATTAAGCAAAATCCAGCTTTCCCTCTTCGCTACGCTGTGCATCGAACAAAGGGAAGCGCGGTTAAAGGCCCTGCTGCAAGAAGGGCGCAGCATGTATTTCACCAAATTCCCCAACCTCCCCTTTTCTCTACTCAACGTGTGGAATGGCTCCATCTATGTGATCATGGATGTGATCGGGCAAATGCTTGGTCAGGGGGACACAAAAATCGTTACTCGGGCCGTAAACCTGGAAACAGGAAAAATCGTAGCGGTTATCAAACCCAGAACCGTATTTCAAACTGAGAAAACGGAAGAGGAGGTGCGCTCCTTGAGAGAGAGGACCTTTGTGCAATCTTGGCGGGAATCAGACATCCTCCTTCGTCTTAAAGGGACGCCGGGGATCATCTCCATAATCGAACGGATCCCTTTTGAAATCGACCAGCTCCGCCACCTTTTTTTAGTTGAAGATCGGTATGAAGATGGGAGCTTGGATTCCTACTTTGACAAGGTCATTATAGAAAAGAACTTGGATACAGCAGTTGATGAGCGAACTGCCATTTCCATCGCCCTTCAATTATTGACCGGCCTTGCTAAGATGCACCAATTGCAAGTGTTCCATCGAGATATCAAAGCAGATAATATTTTATGCGACTGGACAGATCCGGATTTCAAACGAGCTGTCATCTGCGATTTCAACCTTGCCTGCACACCGCTTGAAAAAGAGCTCCACAAAAGAATCGCTTTCACCCCTATTTACGGAGCGCCGGAATATGCCGCCGCTTATCTACAGAGAGATGTCAATGGGAGGGACAAATTAGCCAAAGCCTCCACATTCTCGGTCGATATCTGGTCGATGGGGCTAGTCCTCTACCAGCTTTTCTTTTTAGAGCCATTACCTTGGAAAAGAGATCCTATAGATGATGAAGCGATCAATCAAGTTTGCTCGGACATATCCCATTTGACTCAAGACTGGATCCCTGCAAAGTTCTCCAAGCACCGTTTTTTCCCCCTCATCCATAAAATGCTGCAGGTCGATCCATCAAAAAGAATTACGGCATCAGCAGCGTTAGCTGAGTGCCAGCGCCTCTCTCAAATGATCTAGGAACTCATCCGAATAAACAATTGCAAATTCGAGTTAAAAACCGCCAAACTAAAATAATTTTTATTGATTTATTCTTCTTGATTCACAACAGTCCGAATTAAGAAGGCATCAATAAAAAATAAGGCAGAAGATTCTAATGAGAACAAAAAAAATACGCCGTCAAACTAATTTGGGACTAGAATTGCTCATTATCCTATTTTCTATTGCCGTAATGCTCATTATTTTCTATGCAGCCCATCGCAATTTCTTCGGTATCGCACAAAATGCTTCTACCAACGAATCCCTCTCTAATGAAGCTTTAACTGCAGCCCCAGCCGAACCAGTTCTCGCTGCAGCTCCCGCAAACATCATCCCTGCAGAACAACCAGAGAGCTCTAACGAGCTTCTTGTAGAAAATAATGAGAATTTTCTGGCCGCCATGGACAACAGTTCCAGCAAAATAACAAAAAGCACGATTGACAACGATCCTCATGGTGTTTCCGCACAAATTCCTCCTTATCTCTCAATCGGAGGGGTTATAGCAGAGATTGATTTCCTCTATTGGAAGGCGAACGAAGACGGATTGGAATATGGAACAAAAATGAAAGCCGATCCCATCATCGGAAAAGCCTCCGACACAAAGACACATCTTCTTGATCTTGATTTCGAATGGGATCCCGGAGTCCGCTTAAGCCTTGGCTACCTGTTCAATCATGACGACCACATTTCCGTCTCCTTAAGTTGGACCCACATCCGCAATTTAGCGCACGGTAACAGTAAGGCAAAAGGGATCGAATCGCAGACAGGCCCCGTTGATACGATCATCTCTCCATGGGTAAACCTCTTGTTCGAGTTGCGCGCCGGAGCATCCAAAGCCCATGCCCACTGGCATGTCAACTACAACACTCTCGATCTCCACCTTGCCAGAAGCTTCTTCTTAAGCAAACGAGTTGCCATCGATCCTTTTTTTGGATTCCGCGGCGCATGGATCAACCAAGAATATCGCGTGAAGTACGATAGCGTGTTCCTCCTTGGAGAAGGCCAGCCCTTATTTTCAAGAGACGTCAAATTTAAGGCGGAGAACGAATTCGCTGGTTTTGGTCTAAGAGGCGGCACAGAGATGCTTTTGCAATTGACCCATCACTGGCACCTTTTTTCCCAGCTTTCCGCAAACATCGTCTATGGGCAATTTAAAGTGCGCATGAAAAACCTCAACGACCAAGGTTTAGGCGAAGGGGATACCCCTCCGATGCCGCTTAACTTCTTTGCGTCAGAATCTTTTTGGAGGGTCCGCCTCAACTTCGAAGAGGCGATCGGCCTCGGCTGGGAAACCTTTTATCAAAAGGACAAATACCACTTTTCCTTCCGAGCAGCCTATGAGCTTTCGCAGTGGATCAACCAAAACCAACTTTTTTATACAGACTATTTCCGCGGACAGGATACCATTTCCAGCACGCCGATCCGCAGCCAAGGCGACTTAAGCTTCCAAGGAATTAAGGTCGGAATGAACCTCGATTTCTAAACGATATAACCAGTTTAAGCGGCTTACTAAGATAGGATTATAGTAAACTGTACTGGACCGCCATGTTGATTACGGTGTTTAATATGGGAAGGCATGAATTCAACGCATCCTCAGCTTCTTGAATTTGCGTCGACGTTGGTTGGTTCGGAGAAGTAACATAATAATTTGCCATTTCTTCCAAAGAATAGTTTTTTCCATCATATGAAAAGAAAGGAGTATTCAACATCTCGCTGAGTAAATTACAAATTGGACCATCTGCATTAGCAAGCATAGAATTTAAATTGTTAATCGACATAAACAATAACCCCATATAATAACCCGCCTCAGAAGTGTTTTTATATTCCTCATAAAAATTAAGGTAGCTCAACATCACAGAAAGTTCCTCATAAATCGATTAATTTGATTTAATGGCCGGCGTAAATCCTTCGCTTCCAGCAGGCCCGTCCACGTTCACCCAATTGTTCACATCTTCAAATAGCGCAAAAAGAGTGTTATTGGAAACACCGCTTTGCAACTGCTGCCAGTCTGCAGGGTTTTTTGAAACCGTTTGACTGAGCTGATAGATCGTTTGGCCATCCGGCAAGGTTGCATTCAAAGCCTGATTAATTTCTTCTGAAACAGGATCTGGCTGGCCTCCGGAATTTGTAAATGATTGATAGGCGCTTTCCCAGTTGCAGACGGCGTCGGCAAAAAACGTATAGGCTACTTCCAAGCTGGTTCCTTTAGGATCGGAGATGATCATTTTTTTCAATAACTCCATCGAAATCCAAAGCTGCTGCGTCGCGCTGTACAACGCTGTCGCACACGGGTTCGCTGGAGGCGTAGTTGTAGAAGCAGGTGCTGCAGCTTGCACCTGAGATTGATTAGACAAATAACTTAAATTATTTTGAAAAGATTGAACTGCTAATCCAGACATATAATCACCTTTTATATTAATATTAAAAAAACGAGACACCTTTAATTAAATGAAAAATTATAGGCCATGTCCACATATAGCGTTAATACGCCTACGCAAGCGTTGAGAGCATCTTCTCCCTCTTGAATTTGCGTAGGCGTAAAGTTTTTGCCATTGACCATATCATTTGCGATGTCCACGAGGGAATAACTCTGTCCGTTATATTGAAAAAACGTTGTATTGATAAGCTCGTCAAGACAAACAGCTAGCGGGCCGAGCTGCCCAGCGCTCTGTAAAAATTGATTCAGATAATAAATATCTTCATAGACATATTGATAATTGCCGGCATTATTGCTTGGAATTCCGCCAAGGTCTTCATAGAGCTCGTTAAGAATATTGGGAGAATTGAACGTCGGCTGGAGTCCGGCACTTCCGGAAGCTCCATCTACGTTGATCCAATTGTCCAGATCTTCAAATAAGAGATAGAGCGTATTGTCGGAAACGCCGATCTGCAGTTCTGTCCATACAGAAGGATTTTTCGATACAATTTGAGACAGTTCATAAATCGACTCCCCATCCGGCAAAGTTTCATTGAGAGCTGCATTGATCTCTTCTGACACAGCATCTGGCTGTCCGCCGGAATTCGTAAATGATTGATAAGCTGCTTCCCAATTGCAGACAGAATCGGCAAATAGCGTATAGGCAATTTCCAAGTCAGTGCTATTGGTGGGATCGGTGATCAGTATTGTTTTCAACGCTTCCATTGAGATCCAAAGCTGCTCTGTTGCTCCATAAAGGGCCTGCGCACAACTTTCCGAGCTTGAATCAGCAGCAGCTGAAGCTGATTTAGCGATATTCGCATTGATAGCTGCTAATTGTAATTTTGGATCAACTTGAACATTTGTTATTGTCATTTTCACCTTCACAAATAACAGTGAATATATACCTTCATTATATCATTTCATTTTAAAGAAACGATTAAACGCATTATTTAGATTACCAACAACGAAACTCGTTGAAAATAAGACATCAACACAACTGTCATTTGCGAAATAAAAAACAGACACAAGTAATTAATTATAAGAAGTTTATAGCGCAATTGCAGCAAGTATGCATCCATCCGTTCAGAGCACGTATGAAATATCGTTCTGTTACATTCTGAAAACCGCATGGAAAATGACAACTATGCCGCTAAGAAACAAAAGGATTAAACCCTAGCAGCTCATCTATACAGATTATCATATAAGCATCTCTTTATAAGAGATTTACACCAACTTACCACAATTCAGGCAATTATTCTTCCAACAGGATTTCATTCAAGAACCTATTCCTCTCTCCTTGTCCAAGAACGCCTTCGTTCAGCCCCGATCAAGAAAAACAACATGAACAAACCCACAACAAATCAACAACTAACAATTAAATAATAAAAAACAAATATACAATCTTAATTGAATATTAATTCTAATATTATAATATTAAAATAGGAATATTATTTAATCATTTTACCCAGGAGGTAAAAATGTCAGTCAATCCACAAACAGGCCCTAGCGACTACACCGACAATATCGTCAATTCGATCCAGGCCATGGACCACATGAAGAATGAGCTTCTGGCACAAGCTCAACAAAAATTAGAGCAAGATGCGGCTATTCTAGAAACACTTCCGGCTCAAACAGCTTATTCATTTTCGCTGGCCGTTTTAGGACAAGCGACACAGTGCTTGGGGCTTCAACAGGTCGGCGAACCCTCAGAAGAGCTCAATTCGCAGGATGCAACTCTGAATATGTGTACCTACATCCAATCCCTCTGGAACGACTTGGCAGGAGGTGTATCCGCATATCAAGCAAATGGCAACAAAGCAACAACAACGCAATCTGAAGACGCGGGAGACTTAGTGGAGTCATTGCAAAACCTAGCGGGCTTATGTCATTCCAGTTACAGCGACCCATCTAGTCCTGATTATGGATGGATGGACCCGCAAACAGCAGAGACAATGTATAACAGCTGCGAACAGATTTTAAGTGCCATCGAAGTCAATGGCAGCTCGGGCACCCAAGTCGCAGATACGATTCTTGGCTGGTATAGCAGCTACGATTCCAACCCATCCGGATCTACTTCTTCTTCTCAAATCGATGATTGTACTAGCGCTATGAACACGATGATTAACACGATGAACCAAACATCTTCGGTCACGACCGGACTGATGAAAACGGGCGTATCTGAATTGCAGCAATATTTTGGAGCGATCGAAAGTTCGGGCCAAAGCCAGCAGCAGGAATTGAACTACTTCATCCAAAATGAAATCCCTAGTTAATTAATTCATAATAACAGGTTAATTATGTCAACTAATCTAGCTGTCAATGACAGCGCAACAAATCAGCTGATCCCTGAAGCTACAGCAGGTACTTCACCGGGACAGTCCGCTGCAATGGGAGAATCAACAGCAACTCCCGCTCCAACCTCCGCAGCGCCAGGCTTTGACTTCGATTGCAACGTATTTGCGATCTTGACGATGGCCATTGCCGAAATGTCCAATTCCGATATGTCCCTCACAACGGTCCAATCGGAAGGAATCCTGCAGAATACTCAAGTTGAGGCAAGTATTTCATCCGCATCTGAAACTTCGCTTCAAAAGATTGAAAGTCAAATGAACAGCATCATTAAAAATGATGGATGGGAAGGGACCAATAAAAAAGGGAACCCAACATGGTATACCCTTGGGTCATCAGAATGCCAATCTGAAATGTCCTATCTGAACACAGAGTTCAGCACTGATATGCAGGAAGGGAATATGAATACACAGATGATCCAGGCCAACTTGCAAGAACAGGAATCGGAGATCCAGATGTCGGAAGATGCGTTGAAAAGCCTTTCCCAGCTCTTCAACCTCCCCAACCAAATCCTTTCATTTGTAAGTAATTTAATATCATCTTCACCATTATAAATTAATAGGAAAACATGACTAATACAGTTAATATTAATAACATCCTCTCTTCAGAAACACTTCAAAACTTTGCCGCCAAGCATGCAGGAACACCAACCAACGGCACGGTAGACTTAGCCAACTTATCTGTTGCATTGCAGCATGGCCTAGAGCTAATCAAAGGCCAGCTCGGAGAAAATTTCGATGCTGATGCCCCTGCCAATGGACAAGATCTTGAGACCCTCTTATCTTCTCTTTTGAAAACAGATCCTGATCTTCCTCAAGGAAAAAAACAAGCAGCGACTGCTCCAGCAGCGCCAGCCGCTCCTGCTAAAACAGCTCCTTCAGCTCCTGCAGAAACTGCATCTGCCTCATCAACATCTCTCAGCTTCCCTTGCACAACGAATTCTGTCAGTTATGCCGCTTTTGGCTTAGCAATGGCGCTTGTCGGCGGAGCGATCTCCAAAATGACGACTGAAGTCAGCAACAACTCATCAAAAACCAGCTTAATGAATGTCGATATGAGCCGCGGAGCATTAAGCTATGACAATGTCCTTGAGACTAATGCATTGAACAACTTAAGCAGCCAACTGAATGAAAGCGGTTGGGATCACTTCTGGCACGACGTTAGCCAATCCTTAGGCGTGATCATCAGTCTTGCACTGATTATCGGTGGCTGCGCAACAGGAAACTTTGAAATTGCCTTTGCTGTTGGAGCGATGATGATCCTGAAAGACACAGGAGCATTGAGCTACTTGGCAACCGGCGTTGCAGATCTTTGTATGAAAATCGATCCGAACATGAGCCAGCAAACTGCCCAAGTGATTGGCGATATCGTATCTGACGTCGTTGGTGCGGCAGCCTGCCTGCTATGCGGACGGATCGGCGCTGGTCTTGAAGCCGGCGGAGAAGCAGTTGCTGAAGGCGTTGGAAAAGGAGCAAAGACTGTTGTCGACGATGCAGCGACAGATGGAGAAGAAGGAACTGAAATGGTTGATATGGCCTCAGCTCCATCGGAAGATCTCGTCGAGCAGTCGTCCCGCACAGTGCAGAACCAAGTCACGGAAAAGTTCGACATCGAAAAGCCTGAGAAGAAATTTATGGACAACCTGAAAGAGTTTGCGTCCAAGGCCAAAGATGCCCTCAAGAAGGTCAATCCATTTCACTATACGCCAAAGTTCGTCAATGAAGCAGCGTTTGGTTTATCCCAATCTTGGACAGCAACGGGAACTTCTAATGCCATCCTACAGACAATTAGCTTCAGTAATTCGACAACCCAAGCATGGATCGAAGGGATCGTGGAAGGGTTCACTGCTTTGACAAGTTTGCTCATCAGCGGCGGAGCGATGTGGGGAATGGCGGAAGGCAGCGGAGCCGCTTCTAGAAAGCCGATGAATGCAACGCTCAATAAAGTATTGACTGGAACGAAGATCGTAGCCGGCACAGGACTGGCAGTTTCTGAAACAGTACAAGGGGGCCTGAGCATCTGGGAAGGTATTCTGACAGAGCAATATGGCAAGAATCAATCGTCTCAGCAAATGTTGCAATATATCATGGGACTAATCTCTCAAGACAGCCAAATCAACAGTAGCTTCATCAGCCAATTCATGACCAGCAATTTCAATGAATTGAACACTTTGATGAGCATTCCTGGAACCGCCTTGGCGGCAATTGCAGAATCGATGTACCAAGCATAATTAAACATAATAAATCATAAGGAAGGTCCTATGACGACACAATTTGGCGGAGTATCAGGAAGCAATTTAGGCAGCATTACGCCGGCATTGCTAGAGATCGCCTCCACACAGATGGAAGTGAACAATAACTATAATGAAATTGCTATGGACTCGACAGAGCTCCAACAAAAATTCAACGAAGCACAGACTGATGACACTCGTAAAGAAGGGCAAAAGGGGGCAGCGATCTGTTATGCTCAGGCAGCGGGCTCATTAGCATCTGCAGGATGCGATCTTGGAACAATGGCTGCTTCTTATGCTTCAACTCGATCATTGAACAGTCAGTTAGAGTCGCAAACGGGAGAACTGAATCAATTGGAATCCATGCAAAAAAATGTTCAACAACAATTAATGCAAGGGCCTAACATTGAAGCTGGGGAAACCGTTAACGTAAATTCGCCGCCGGCAGAAGAACAATTAAAAAATCAAGAATCCAATCCTCCTAGTAACAGCTATGTTGATACGAGAACCAAAGAAATGCAAGCCGGGCGCTTGTTAACATCGGATTGTCAGTATCCACTTAAGGAAGGGGAAGCTCCACTCACTGATCAAGCTATTGCTGCCGCATCGACAGATGAGCTCAATGATATCAAAGATCAAACGGACGATCAGATTAAAAACAAAACCCAATCGATCAATACTCTCCAGAGCCAGATCCAATCTAAAGAAGGGATGATACGGATGTTTGGAGATATGGGAAAACAAGTCCTCAACAGCGGTTCGCAATTTGCTCAAGCTGCCTTTACAGCTCAAAAATCGGAAGCTCAAGCAGCAGGACTCAGCGCTCAGTTCGACCAACAGATCCAAGCAACAGCCGCTCAGACCGAACAAAAAGCGGTCGGCGATGGCGTGCAGCAGGTCTTCTCCGTCTTCCAAGCTCTGGCCCAAGCCGGCCAAGCGATGGTCTAATCTATTCTCAAAGCTGCCGGTCGGGTCCTCCGACCGGCAGTTTTTTGATTAATTATTCGTTAGTCCATATGCCTGTTGGGCCAATCGCAATAGATCTTGCGTGACTCCTAAGCATGAATTAATGACGCCTTGAAGCATTGGGATATCTTGAGAAGGCAGTGGAATTTCCGGGGTTCCATAGTCGGTAACGTACCATTGGCAAATGCCATAGAGCGATTCCGGCTGCGGCGAACCAGTTCCATTTAGATCCACGTTAAAAAACGGCGTCGATGCAAAGTCCCACATCAGTGTTAATAGAGGCGGATTTGTCGAAGGGTCATTTGTAACAGATCCCCATGCTGGCCAAAATGCATCGTCGAATGCATATAGAATGCTATTAATCTCTCCTGCTGTAGCAGGTTGATCGGGATTATAGTAAGTTGGACTATTTGGATTACAAAAGATCTCGTATACCTTTGCAAGTTCATTGATTTCACTATTTGAACTATTATTATTTTGATCTATCCACCAAGTCGGATTTTGCACATTCATGCTCTGGTCTTGCCCAATCCAATCATTCGTATTCACGAGCAGGTTCCATATTTGGCTGTTAGGAACATTTTGCTGGAGAAGCTGCCATTGGGAAGGGTTTGCCGATACGGTTTGACAGAGCTGATAAATCGATTGGCCGCAAGGAAGAGGTGTTGTTAAATCGTTTTGGATCGTCTGCGTAAAAGGGGTTAAAGGGGAATTAGATGGCAAATTACCTCCATTTTCTTTTTCAGCAGATTGGTAGGCGGATTCCCAATTGCAGACCGACTGGGCGAACAAGGTATAGGCAATCTCCTGGTTCAAATTCTGGCATCCTTGTGGAACGGATGGGGTTTGCGGAGGGTTTTGGAGCACCTCTTCGAGAATCAGAAGAGAATCAAATAACTGCAGCGTCGGATCGTACATTGCCGTGGCCACTGGGTCTGTAGCAGGAGCCGTTTGCGCTTGGGCCGCACCTGTTGTCTCTTGGGCTGATGTTGCTTGCGAAAGTAGAATTTGTTGGTTCTGTTGCAACTGTTGGCTTAACAAAGCTGATTGATTAACCGACATTTATCCTCCGAAAACAATATTAATAATATATTAACATAATTTTAACATAATATAAATATTGATTCAATTAAATTTTTTACATTTGCAATTAATGAAAAGCTGCTCATGATGAGGGATATAGCCTCTTAAAAAAACATATGCAGTCTATAAGCATAAGCAACTGATTTTTAATTATTTAAACAGATTAAGCAAAGCGACCGAAAAAGGACCATTGTGCTCTCTCTAATTCAAGAGCTTCTACAAAATGAGATCCAAGAAGAAGGGATTAAAACTTCCATCCAAAAGGCCTTTTCGCAAGGGGCAACCTTCGAAACCGCCTTGACCACCCTTTATAAAACCCATATCCCCTCGATCCTCAACTCCGTTTCTAAAACAATGAAGCAGAAACCCGCTCTTGCCGGTTTCCTTGCGACCAAACGCCTGCTCTTTGAAACAAAGAAGTGGTTTGATATCTGCGTTGAAACCTTCCGGACAGATTTCGCTGGAAAACCTGACTTGGCAGCATGGGAACCTGAAATCCAGAAAGCAGAAGGAGCCCTTTTAGAGATTTATAAAGGGATCAACGCTTACCTGCCGGCTGTGCGGGATGCGGCAAAAGCCGCCTTTCCCAACGATTACAGCGCTTCGCTGCAAAAGATCATTCTGAAATTGGAACAAATTACCGACTATCACATCCATGCAATTCAAGGCGATCTGGAACAGCAGGAAAATTGGAAAAGCTTTTTAGCCTCATCGAGGCAGAACCTCGAACTCTTTGCTGCAATCGTCCTGAAGCAGCGGGAACAATGGCTAGAGGTTCTGTTGCAAAACTGCCGCAGCCTTTATTTTACAGAGTTTCAAAACCTCCCCTTTTCGCTGCTTTATAGCTGGAAAGGCTCGCTCTATGTAGTCATGAACGTGCTAGGACAAATCCTAGGAGTCGGAGAGTCGAAGATCGCGACCCGCGCGGCAGAGCTGCAGCAAGGGAAACTATTTGCCTTCGTGAAACATAAAACCCTCTTTCAAGAGCTTGAAGCAGACGAAGCTAAAAACCTGCAGCACCGCAATTTTATGCAAGCATGGAGAGAGTCTGACTTTCTTATCCGCTTGCAGGGATCGCCAGGGATCATTGCCCTGCAGGAGAGGATTCCGCTTCCGATTCAAGGGGTTAAAACCCTCTTTGAAATTGAAGACTATTATGAAGACGGGAGCCTAGAGTCCTATTTTCAAGAAGTGATCTATCAAGACAAAAAGCAAAAGGTCTTTGATGGTGCGGCTAACCGATCGATTGCCCTTCAATTGCTCATGGGGCTTGCCCGCATTCACGAAGCGGGAATTGTCCATCGCGATATCAAACCGGATAATGTTTTGCTCGACCTGAGCGATCCAGCAAAGATAATAGCTGCGATCTGCGACTTCAACATTGCTTGCACCTACGAAGAAAAGCACTTGCATGCGCGGGAAGCTTTTTCCCCTCTTTTCGTCGCTCCTGAGTACATTTCCCGCTACCTTCGAATAAAGGAAACAGGCATGCAAGGATTAGCGCCGAGCTTTTCTGATAAGCTGGATGTCTGGTCGATGGGAACAGTCTTCTATCTCTTATTTTTTCTGGAAAAACTTCCCTGGCACATTGAAATTTCAGGAGAAGAGGAACTGGTCAAGATCTATGAACTGATCTCCTCGTTGAAAGAGGACTGGATCCCACAAAAATTTAAATCCCACCCATTCTATCCCCTTATTAGCAATATGCTGCGGATCGATCCAGCCAAGCGGCTGAGCGCAAAAGACGCCTTGGCCGAATGCCAGCGGATCATTCAAATTTGAAATCTCGTGCAAAAAAAACGCCAGCTCTGATGAGCTGGCGCTAAGTGCAAACCATTGCACTAGGAGGATATCATTATACAGCTGAGCTGAGCTGTCCCAGAGCTTGGATCGAGGACATGGCTTGGCTGGTATCTTGTTGGAACTGCTGCTGCTCTGTTTGCATGGTCGATGTTTGCGCATTTGTGATAAAATCATCGTTTTTGCCCAATGCTTCCGCTTCCGCTGTTTCTTTAGCAGAGACTGCTTGTGCGGCGCCGCTTCCACCTTGGATAGCTGATTTAATCATATCGCCGATCATTCGGACTTGGTTTTCTTTAGACTGTATCCGATTCATGAGCGTAGTTTGTTCGCTGACTTTATTGTTAATTTGGTCGTCGACTTGGCCTTTGATCTCTTTGAGAGCATCATTAGGAGCAGCTTGAATAGCTTTTTCATCAAGATTAGGATCACGAGTCTTAGAGTTTAACTGACCTGACTGCATCTCTTTAATCCGATTATCTACATTAACATCTTCTGGAGTTTTGTCTGCAGCAATCTCTTTTAACTCGATATCTTGAGGTTCTACCATTTGTTTTTGCGCTTGGGATTGAATGCCTTTTAATGATGTCTCTTCATCGCGCAACGTATCCAATTGGGTATTCATGTCGCTTGTTGCGTAGTTTTGAGCGCCTATCGATCCAAGGTCTGTAAGTCCGGAAAGCAAAGACTGGCCCATTTGCGCCCAGTTTGCAAGAGCAGCTTTATTTCCTCTTTCGATCGTAGCCTCGCAGCTTGCCTTGTTATAATCGCGAGATGTCTGAGTGGCATCATTATAAGCCTCCGTCATATTTCCGCTGACTTGAAGGTTAGCTTCTGCCATTGAATAGAACGCACCTGTGACAAGACCGAGATTGCTTCCTGTGAGTTGTTGGCTTGAACTATATGTTGTCATTTTACTTCCTTATTTTTATTTTGTTTAAGTTTAAGCAATCATATCTTGCGCAAAAGCACCGAAGCCTTGGGCCGGCGCTGTCGCCAATGTATTGAGCATTTGAATGAAGTTCGAAATGATCTTCGAGTTCACATCAACGTTCGACTTGTTTCCTTCCGACTGAATGTTCAAGAGGTACTGGTCGTTCTTGATCAGTTCTTGGTTATGAGCATATGCTTTCGTATAGACGGCCGATTTCCCATTGGGAACCGCTTCACCGATCTCGGCAGAACCTGCTCCCATTCCAGAAACGTATTTAACCGCCTCTATTGTTTTGAAAAGTTTGCTGTTTGGAGTGGAAGCGCCAACTGGCTTTTCCATCAGAGCAAACAGTGTTCCAGCTGTAACAACTAGGTCGACAAAGATCGTGACAGAATAGACGATCGCTTCAACTTTTGCCTTTTGCGAAGGGTCGTTGAATGTAATTGTGTTTAAAATATTCGTTGTTAAATGGGAAGTCGACCAGCCGCGCGCCATTCCGTAGGAGAGGTTCGTAAGATAAGTCGGGATATAGCGGAACGGGTTGATCGTCTGCAGAGCCCCGCCGATGGCTGAAAAGACCTTGCCGATCTTTGCCATCACAGTTTTTGCTTCTTCTTCCGTTTTTTCAATGACGGAAGCTGCAGCTTCCGGAGCGCTTTCAAATGCAGCACCCAATTGGCCGCTTGCGACTGCTGTGATCGCAACAATTGCCGTCGCAATCCCGGAACCGATCGCTTCCGCTTTCTGTTTGCTCATATTCGGATCTAATTTCATAAGATCTTTTGCAATGGAGCTTCCGATCTGAGAGGAATGCGCCGACATAATGGCAACAGTTATGACCATAACTGCAAGGCCAATCCTGCCGGTCGCCAGAGCGGCGATCAATATGCAAGCTTCAACGATTTTAAAAAACGGCTTCTCAATTTTTTGCCATAATTTTTCCCAAAACCCTTCGTGCAAGAGGTGGTTAAGCGCTTTTGCAGCTGCCTTTGATGCTGCTTCCAGATTGGCTGCCTCACCTTGCTGCATCGAAATATTGCCTTGGCTGAATGTTGACATCGTCGTGCCTGCAGTCGTCATCGCTGCAGCCGTAGCTCCGGCATTTTGCGATAGCGCTTGCATTAACGAGCCTTCCGATACTTGAGGGCTTGAAGAGGATGCCGAAGCTGCTGAGATCGGATTTGCCGCTGCTGCATCTTCAGGTGCTGCTGCAAACACAGCCTCATGGGTTGTCGTTTCATCTGGTTTTGGCGCAAGGCTTGCTGCATGCGGGCTTTCAATCACTTTTTGAAAGGAAGGATTTACTGAAGCTTGGCTCTTTTCATCTGTCTCTGGAAGTTTTGTCATTGCCTCTTCAGGAGCCTTTTCATCAAGGCCGCTCAAATGCTGGAACAACTGATCCAATACAGTAGAAAAATCTCCACCGCTTTTTTCAATGAGTTCTGAAATATGCGAGCTTAACGTTTCCATGCTTGCATCGATTCCGCTTGCGTCAATCGCGTCAATGGCATGGTTGAGCAGATCGCTGAACGCCTGATCATCGACAGAAAGTTCTTCTGGAGCAACATGGCTCGAAGATGTTTGTTCCGGCTTAGATTGCTCTTCGGCATGGCTCAAAGGATGGCTTCCTTCAGGATGTTCGGATGCTTCAGGAAGACGAACTTCAACAGGTGCGCTTTTATTTTCCGGATCTTCTTTCTGAACAGGTTCTCTGTCAGAGCTGCGTTCTAAAGCAGGCTTTTGCAGGCTCTGACCGGAAGCTTTGTCCTGGCCATCAGAATGTCCTTCGGCCTTCTTTGAAGAAGGATCTAATGGCTGAATGGCAACTGCCTTTACAGCCTCGGAGAACTTGCTCGAATCAATTGATAAATGTGACATGTGATGATCTCTATTTATTATTAAATTATGCTTGTTGAAGCAACTGAACTAAAAACGATGTAAACTGAATTGCTTGCTCCCCATCCTGGGAAGTTTGTCTCAGTTCGCTAAACAGGTTCTGAATCCCTTGCGTCGACTCTTGAGAGACCAATTGGAACTGCTGAGTTCCCATGTTGGTCTGTTGATTGAGCTGCTGGAACTGGGAGTTGACATTGTTTTCTTCATCCTGCGCTTGTTGGCTGGTCGCGGTATAATATTTACCGTTGATCGTGCAGCCCCCTTGATGCGTTGTTACTCCCTTACCTGAGGTATAGGGCGTCCCTTTCCCGTTATTTGTGCCGACATAGCCGCCTTTCGTATAAAAAGTGCCTGATGCAAGCTTTTGCATTTGGCCTTGATATGAGTTTGCAATCTTGGTCTGGGAATCGGAATAACTAATCTCCGCATCGGAAGATAGCGAACCTTGGACTGCATAGTTGGACGCGCTTTGCATTTGGGTCTGCATTTGCTCGGCAGCGGCTTCTATCGCTTCAGCAATAATGTTCAAATTGCTTGTCCAATTGCTGTTAGGGTTAAATGATGTTGACATATCGTCACCTAATTAATTTTATTAACTGTTATTGAACGTTTTCGTTTTGGATCTCTGCCATCGCCAACGTATTTTGGCTCTTCATCTGCTGTTCTAAGCCGGCAAAAAACTGCTCTGCTTCTTTAGTACCGGTGTTCATCTGCTGGTTAAGTTGAGCAGAGTTTCCACTGACTTGGCTTAATGAAGACGCTAGATCGCTATTGAGATTATTGACCCAAATTGCTTCAGATCCTGTAGGGTCTTTCTCATAATTTTGATAGTTGGTCATGATTTCGTTAGCGACATATGCACCCGTCGTAACCCCTTCTCCTCCTGGAGCCTCGAGCAAGTTGATCATCCCATTGATCGAATCGAGCATCGAGTTGGCCATTTCTGGAGAGCACATTCCATAGAACTGGGTGCCTGGCTCTGAAACCTCCTGGAAGTCTTTTTGCAAGGCAAGCAAGCTGTACCAAACCGTTGAGCCTGCTTGAATTTCAGAACTACTAAGGTTGCCGTTGTATCCAGCAGCATCTCCTTCCAAGGTCTGAATATTTGATTGAATCGAGTTCAGCATGTTGCCAATCGAGCTATTTTCATTCATTTCAGTAGATGGAATACCGACATCTTGGATCATAGAACACTCGCCAGCTTGACCAAGGACAAGCATCGCATATTGGCAGGCGATCATCGGGTTCAAGCTATCCATAACTTGGATCTCATTCTGGAGCTTTGCTTCAGCTGCGGCCAATGTATTGTTCTTCATCGTTTGCCATGAATCGTTTGCCTGGACGATCTGGTTTTGGTTATCGATAACGCTAGTTGGAATTAGCGAAGGATTTGTTGTCATATTTATTACTCTTGTGAATTAAATTAATAATAATCCTATTTTAATAATATCTTAATACAATTAAAATGTAAATAATTCTTTAAAATTAGCGCTGAAATTATAAGCATATCCATCTAACACTAAGGAAAATAAAAAAATTTATAAAATTAGAATTCGACCAAGATTTTTAACGGATTCTTATTCGATTCTTAACGGAAGATGGAATTGATTAAACTAGAATGAAATACATCGAGAGAAGAACATAGAAAACCAGACGCTGAAATATATGTGATTTAAAGGGTTATGATCGAATAAAGGAAGCCGGTAATCCAAGCTTGCTAAAGCGTTGTTTTCTTCGATGAATGGCCATGGGTCCGCCGGAAAAAGCAAGAGAGTAGGATAGACAGGATGGAAAATATCATCCTGAACATCCTGATATCCTGTTACTTATGTTCTTCTATAAGCACAGAATGTATCCAACTAATTGCTAGTTAGCAATTTAAGAACGCATCCATTGAGATTTCTTCGATTTTTTGACGGGCGCTCCACCTTTTTTCTCTCCGCCGCCTTCTTTGGGGGCTGGCGTAGAAGGTGCAGGTCCTGCTGCTTTACGGGCGCCGGGATCGATGGCGCTGACCGACTTGGCAAGGTTTTGTCCGGCGGAGAGCATTTTTTGCCGCGCTTCTTGGATCGAGCTCCATTGCTCTGGAGAGAAATTGCTTGGGTTTTCCGCGTAATTTGCAAGCTGCTCTTCGCTCATACCTGTCTTCTCGCAGATCTTCTTGGTCTCTTGCATCATCTGCGTGTACATTTCGCTCATCATCATCAGAGCCTCTTTCTTCTCTTCTTGAGACCCTTTCTGCAATTGGACATTGAGGTGATCGAAAAAGGCAAGCGACTGCTTGAACACCTCTTCTAAATTGATCGGCTGCCCCTCCGCTCCTTGAGCAAAGAGATTCATCAGACGATTGAACTCATCTTTAAGCATGGATCACCTCAAATAAAAGGATGGAGACAGGCCAAAAAATACACATCGTGATTCAAAAATTGGTTTTGGCTTTGCTGGCATCCCAGACTTAGGTCCCGCCTGCATCGACCATGTGTATTCACATGGCCTGCTTCGGCGCCGGCTGTAGCCTGGCCCAAATTCTGTGCGCCAGTTACGCCAAATTCCAATTTTGGAATCCCTCTGTGTATACAGATGCGGCCCATAGCCTTATTATATCGATTAGGTAATTAATTAATATTTAAATTAATTAGTTAATTAAAATTTTAAACTAAAAAACCAAGTTAAAATAATAAATTAACAATTATAAATTGCTCACTATAAATGCCTTGCAACGAATGAAAGCGGAGCAGAAATTTTGAATTGCAATTAACCTCATAAATGTTTAAACATTTGTAAGAGCGCCTCTTTTTGCCCTTACGGATCCTGAAGGAAAAATCAATGCTGGAACAGCTGCTGCAAAAACTGATCGATGAGATGGAACTTGGCGAAATGCCGACGAAAGAC
>JBFWYS010000013.1:0-18097 GCA_050186175.1 Pseudobdellovibrionaceae bacterium | reverse complement strand
AAAAACTGAAGAACGGACTCGAAAACTTGTTGTTTTCGCGAGTTTCTTCATAGTCGAAGGCATGTCCCCATTCAGGTTTTGAAATGACTTTAAAAGGAACCTGATTTTTTTCCATTACTCGGGCCATTTTTAACAGAGCGCTATGAGGAACATCGAGATCGGCCCCGCCGTGCAATAGAAGTGTTGGTGGATAAGAACTATTCACCAGGCGAAGTGGCTCGTAGTCAAAGAACAGTTCTTCATCGCGCGTGACATTCCAATTTTCTGTGACCTGACTTGGCCAGAGACCGTTCTGTCGCAAATATAAATAATAATTCATGCGCTTTTCTGCTAACTCGTCTTTGGGACAAGAAAGTGGACCCTTTGTTATTGCGAGCTCCGCTTGATCTCGACTGATTTTTTGTTGCTCCAGATGAGCAGGTGTAGAATACCACTTCGCCGTTAATTCACCGTAGCCATAAAATGAAATCACGGCCCGCGGTTTTGGAGAGAGGATCGCACCTGACAATTGAGCTAAATAGCCCCCGGCCGAATGCCCGATGACTGCGATTCTAGAGGGATCAATATTTAAACTTTGAGAACCATGAGTTCGAATCCAACCCAAAGCATCTCGCAAGTCCGAGACGATCTCAGAAAGTTTAGTTTCGGGCGCAAGACGATAATCAATAGAAATAACGGTGTAGCCAGCCTCAAGATACTCTTTGAGCTGCCATTTGGCGATATCCGTTCGACATCCCATAATCAGTCCGCCGCCGTGAAGCCAAACAATAACAGGAGCGTTCAGTGAATATTTCGTTTTATAGACATCGAGCTTAAGTCGATGTTTCTGGACCGTCTTATAGGTATAAGTTCCCGGTGAGGGATTAAAAGAGAAAAAGGCCAACCCGACGGAACTCATTCCGAGTAGAAAAAATAAAATAAAGAATGTCCTAAAATGCTTCACCACAATGGTCTCCTCATACCAAATGACACCAGCAAATCAAATACCATCCTGACTCTTATCAATTGAATCTAGGCGAGAAATGCACCTCGACAAGCCCACTTTTTTCCGCCTATGGCAAATTCCTCAACGCCTCATCTTGAGACTTTGACCACCTTCTAAAATAAAAACCCCAGCTCATCGCCAGGGCCTTTTTCGCAATAGTAGATTTCAAAACACTAATGTGCGCGCAGAGGTTGAGCCTGTGAACGACCCGTTCGTCTTCCGGCCTTTCTTGCGCCTCGTCTCACGCCTCCCCTAACGGAAGCATGCGCACGACGAGATAAACGCATACGAGTTGATTCAGACATGCCTTGTCCGTTTGTTCGGGAAGACATGCCTCGTGCGACCGCTCTTTTTGCGACACCACGACGAGCGGCACCTCTAACAACTGCTCTTTTGGCAGCGTTACGACGAACGGCTCCTCTGACCATCGCTCGCTTAGCGACACTCCGACGAACTGCGCCTCTCACAATCGCCTTCTTTGCAACTTTTCGGCGAGCGGCTTCGCGAACTACGGCTCTCTTCGCAACCTTGCGACGAGCAGTCCCTCTCAAGAGAGCTCTTTTTGCAGCGCCACGACGGCCTGCCCTTTTTGCAATCTCTCTTTCGAGATTGAATTCTTCTTGCATGAATCCTCCTTGTTATTTAGGACCCTGGTGGGTCGACCGCGTTTTTGGAACGCACAATAGTAGTATTCCAAGCAGTTTGTGTGCCATGCTAAAACTAAAGAAATTGATTCTTGAAGCAAGCGACACGTGGAGTTTTGCCTGTTTCGTGGGTCATATTCCCACGCAAGAAATTTTCGTTCCAGAAAATGGATCCGTTTTTAGTCGAGAGTCTGCATTTCTGCAGATCAAAAAATTTCAGTTACAAAATACGTACTAAAAAAATTAATCGAAATGTTCGCTTGTCAGAACTGTAGATGGGTTCTTACTCGCGACCAGCACACATTCATAGCTGGTGCTTAAAAAACCCTTATATTCCTTTTTGCAAGTTCCACTTATCGTTCCCTTTACACAAAGAGATGTCGAACAATATTTATCTGTGACTTTTTTTAGAACCATATGAAGAGATTTTAATGTCTCCCCATATTTCGTGGATATTTTTCCTGACTTCGGAAAATAAACCGAACAGGCCAATCCTTGATTCGGAAATAAAGCACAGTTGAGTGACGAAAATTCAATCTCACAACGATCGCCACAGTTCGGCTCGAAAAATGCTTCAAGTTCTTTCACGAGGTCGCGAGAGAGGGATGACTCAACAATTGCATTCTGCGCAAAAGCAGCTGTACTAAAAATTAAGCTGATAAGACAAACAATTAAAGTCTGCAAAAAAACCTCTTATTATTTAACAACGAATGCCTGCTCATTTTCACCAAAACCAATAAGAGTAAACTTTTTGAATTCGAAGACCTGATTGGTTGTGCTCATTAACTCCGAGTTTTCCGCCAAAGGTCCCGAAACGATTGAACCGTCAGCGTTAAACTGTATTGGTGTCGGCATAAAACAAGGCTTGTCAAAAAAAGCACGTTTTGGACAGGTGTCAACAACGCTTCCAAAACGAACGACTTTGTTTTGCAATTGAAACATGCTCACACCTTCCAGAAACCCAGACTGAACTTCAGTTTGCGGATCATCAAAAAAAGTAATGCCGCGACCTTGAAACACAAACTTGAATCCTCGGATCAAGAATTCCTGAGGAGCTCCGAGAGTGGCAAAATGAATTTTTCCATTTGAGAAGAATCCAACGTCGCCTTTTTCCAGCTTGATCTCTCTTTCGCCGGAACGAAGTGTCTCCGCATTTTTAAAGATCGCAAATTTTAATCTCTGTTGATCATCATAAGACGGGGCATCGACGCTTCGCCATGATTCCTGATAAAGAATTTTGCCCTTGTTATAAGACGGCATCGTCATGATGTTTTTACCTCGGCGCCATCTCCTAACACCCGCTTGATCTACAAAACCTTGCCTGTAAGTCGCAAGATAGTCGCCGTTAGGATCAAACTTAATGCGGAAATCTAATTGCTCCGCTGGCGGGTTAATTTTTAACTTGTAATAATCTCCATTTACAACCTGCTCGATTCCCCCTTTTGGAGAACAACTTTCAAGCCGACCATTTTCATAAAAATCAACGTATGCATTTTTTGAACACATTATTTTACCACGGCCGGCAATGGGGAAAGAGGCATCTTCAGTCAAAAGCGCATCTAATATCACACCGTCGCTCGCGACCATGACTTCTCCATAAATCCAAATTTGCTTTGAATTCACAGATGTCGAAAACGCCGCAACAGGAAAAAATCTTTTAGGAGTTCCATTTGGATGCCATTCAAAAACACTCCCGGGGACTAAAGCAATTTTTTGTCCCTTGAAATTCAACTCAGTTTTCAGATCGCAACAAAGAATCGTAGTTTTTCCTGACCCATCCTCATAATATTCAACCGAACTCAATTCAGTCCTTACGCCGGCGATATCGATAGTGGAAAAACTTAAACTCTTCATGAGTTCGTAATACGCGACGGCATTTAGGTTTTTAACCATATCGGCCGCATAGAGCGAGTTTAAGTAGCGAACCGTGATTGAGTCCACGGCTCCCTCAGCAATCAATTCCCTGTAAATTAACTCATGAATGACAAGACCGGCTTTTCCTTCTTCTGAAAGATGATCCCAAAGAGTTGTACTCACGTTGTATCGTCGATCCTGGGCAAACCGAGGCTCAGCTTGCACTGCAAGCTGCTCGACTTCACATCCTTCAGGACGTCCAATATGACGCGAATCAGGGACATCATCAAATCTGAAAGCTGGCAGAAACATAGTTTCGCTGTGAAATGTACTGTACCAAGATCGATAAAGCGCGGCACGCGAAGGATTCCTAACAGCAATTCGCTCCAAAATAATTTCCACTATACGCTGATAGGATTCTCCGGCATCACCAACGTTGACGACAATCCCTCTTAAAGTACGAGCTTCAAAATAGTCTAAAAGCTCGACGGATTTAATATTCTTGTTTTCATCACGACAGACTACGGCATCACCACCATTTAAGGTTTTATCACCCGCGTTCGCCTGACTCGTAAACGAAATTAAAAATAAGAACGGCAGTGCTAAAAAATTCATTTTAGTCCCCTTGTTTCTTTGTCAGTGGAAAGACTTGAATACACATTTGATAAACTTCGGTATTGTCATCGGCCTCGATCTCGTCAGCCAATTTATCCTGGAACTTTCGGATCATCTCTTTAGCTCGAGCTAATTGTTCAGGACGACAAGTGAACATTAAAGAGGTAAAATCCCGGTTCTCGACAGGCATCGTTTCAAGAGCTTCGCGGGCTTTATCGAGATATTGCCCATGCGCGCGACGCACAGAAATATTCGCGACATCATCTGAGGTTCGATACGCATTTTTTGTTCGTGTGAGTTTTCCGCTTTTACTTTCTTGGATCAGCCCCAAGCGTTTTAATCTCTCTAGGGCGCCTTCGACCACACTAACAGGTACCCCAAGTCGTTTTGCGAGCCACTGTGGATCATTTTTAAAACCAGCTGTTCTCATCAAAGATAACAAACCATAGTGATACCAATCACCAATGATTTTAAACTGATCTAAGGACAGCTGTATATAACGAGAGTCGACTTCGTCGGTCTTACTCAGTTTTTTGGGGAACTTAAGAAGTTCTTTATTCTTTTTCTTATCTTTAAAGAGGGCGAAAATTTCGGAACGCTCCTGTGGATCAAGAGCCAAACGATCGGCAAGTCTTTGAGCGAGTTTTAATGAGATTTGCCTCTGCCCATTAAAAAGTTCACTAATTGCGCCAGGACTTACACCCAAACGTCTCGAGAAAGCCCGTCGAGAAAACTGCGGGTTTCTTAAGCGCATTTCTTCATACTTCGTTAGAAGTATTTTTTGGATCGCCAGCTGCTCTTGCATAGATCAAGGATCTAGCGATGGGAAGAAGCCGAAGCAAGCTTTTTTTGGATCGAACTGATCCAATTTTTTTGGATCACCCCTTGAGAGACGAAAACTAGGGCCGGTTTAACACCGACCCTGAAATAACGACAAAACTACTTACGCAAAGAAATTGTCATTTTTTGAAAGTGAAGCCCCACAAAAAGCCCGCGTACGTCTTTTCCGCTTAATCCAACTTCAAGTCCACCCCCTTGGCGACCTGCCGTAAAAGCCGCATCAAATCCGAATCCAGCACGGATCAAAGCCGCTCCTGCCGAAACTCCCATTTTGTAGCTATTTGCAAACGATACAGGATTGTGAACAGCGCCGAGACCCACACCAAGCATCTCGATGTTTTTTGTTTTGGAAAATCCCACACCCGCTCCGTATCCAGTAATGCGAACATTAACTGGAACCGCCATCTGTTGAGAGCCATCCAAAGTTACGCAGTCAAGAAATCCGGGACCAGCAAGTTTCTTGATTGAGAGGACCAAGCCTGTTTCATGGCCGCCTAGATTCGCTTTCAACTTGCAACCCCAAAGAGGTCCGTTCGCTGCAGAAGCCATAGATCCAAGCATCGATATCGCTAACACTACAACTAACTTTTTCATAAGTTTCCTTTCGTTGGCCTTGATGGCCGATGTTTGCGAGACCTTTAAACACATCGACCAACGACATCAAGACTTTTTGGATCAAACTGATCCAAAATTTATGGATCGCCTTTTTTCTAAGATTAAAAATAAAAACGTCCCGCCCAGGATCCGACCCACATTTTAAAATTACAAATCCTTATGTCATGCATTTAGATCTTTTTGTTTGTTAGTATTAGCTAAGCCGTGCTTCTTTTAAGAAGTCTCAGAATGAGACCCTTCAGGGTAACTGCTTGAATCCCGATAAGTTCTTCGTGAACACGAGAGAGATTTTTCAGTTTCGAGGTTGCGTAGTTATAGTTTTGGGTTTCCTCTCGTTTTTGCTTATATTCCAACACCTCAATAAAAATGAAACTTTAATTCAAGAGCCCAGTCAGCCGCTCCAGTGTGAGGCCGATCTGAGAACTGTGGTCGCGCTTTTACCACTTGACCGAGATAATTTGGACTGTGAAAAATCTGAGAATTACTCGTGCGAGCGAAGAATTTTTCGTCCCGACATTGAAACTTCCGAATATGACATCTTTCAATGTCCGCTCCAAAACAATTGTCTTCGTGTAACAACAAGGCTCTTTGACACTTCGAGTGCTATGCAAACAGATTTTTCTCTTGAGGAGTTCGAGGACGGTGGCGAATACAATCGTGAACAGGTAAAATGTCAGCACAAAACTGTCTATCGCGGGCTTGCACTTTTTGAAGGTGAGGCCAACACCATTGAAGTCGCCTATGCGCAGGCTCTGGAAGCCTGCCAGCGCGCAAAGACACCTCAGCTTCCCAATGTAAAATAAAAAGTGCTTCCCTGCGCCGGATCACTTTCTGCCCAAATACGGCCTCCATGACTTTGAATAATTCTTTGGGTGATCGCGAGGCCCATTCCGACCCCTTCAAACTCTTCAGAATGAAGTCTTTGAAAAAAACCAAAAAGTTTTTTTGCGTAGTCCATCGAAAAACCATCACCGTTATCTCGAATATAGAATACTCTGTCTGATTCAATATTATGAACTCCAAACTCAATCTGAGAAACCTCCTTACATCGTGAAAATTTAAAGGCATTCGAAAGGAGCTGGGCTACGGCGACCTTTAAAAGTTCGGAATCGGCTACAACCATGACGTTCTCGGCGCATTTGATCTCGAATTTTTTCGCAGGCAGGTTCTTTTTAAGTTTGTGAATCTGACCCTCAACAATTTCAGAGAGAGAAATAGACCGCCTATTTATCTCCTGTCTACCAAGCCGGGTAAACTGAACAAGACCTTCAATTTGCAAGCTCATACGATTGGTGGCATAAGAGATTCGATTTAAAAAATGAAGTGCTTGAGGATCCAAAGCTTGAACAAATCGCTCAATTAAAATCTGATTAAAACTCGAGAGATTTCGCAGAGGCGCTTGTAAGTCATGAGATATAGTCGAACAAAAAACGTCCAACTCCTCCTGACATCTCTCCATTTGAGAGCAATCCTCAAAACTATGGAGAACATATTGAATGCCGCCGCTTTGAGATAAGATCGGAGTCAGGACAGAGGTAAAAAATTGACCGCCTATTTTGAGAGATGAAACTTGAGCCTTCGCTTTATCAAACACAGCTTTAGCAAAAGACATTTCCAGTTCCTGATTTTTTTTATTTTCAATGAACAACTTAGGAAAAATTGCCAATACCGCTTGACCCAAAATATTTTCACCTACGAGACTTTGATAATTCGAATTGCAATCTAGAACTTGCAGGTCGGGACTTAGAATGGCGATTGGATAAGGAAGACTTTTAAACACAACCTGGAAATCAAGCGGACTCATTTGCAAGACTCCCCTCATGTAGCCTCAAGAGGATGTTAAATGTTGAACCTTTTCCCAGCTCACTCTCAACATAAATTTTTCCGTCATGCTGGCTTACAATTCCAAAAGCCGTCGAAAGCCCCAAGCCCGTTCCCTCGCCTACGGGTTTAGTTGTAAAAAAGGGCTCGAAGATCCGGGTGCGTGTTTTTTCATCCATTCCACAGCCGTCGTCGCGGACCCTGATGTGAACATAACCTTGATCATCAACGTCTGTTTCAACGACGACTTCGCCACACTCATCTAATGCATCCCGCGCATTTGTAATTAGATTTAATAACACTTGCTCCAAATGTCCTCGATCAAATTTGACCCACAAAGTTTTTGCAGACATTTTGAGCGTCAATTGACGGGATCTACCAAGAGCAACTTTTAATATGGGTTCGATATCAAAAATAATTTGATTCAAGTCCAAGACTTCAGGCGCAGACTCATGTTTGCGACCAAAAAATAGAAGCTGACGCACCAATTTATTCGCTTTTTCCTGAGCGTTATGAATTTTGCCAGCATTGGCAACAACAGTAGCTTGATTTTGCGGAAAACGCTCGATCGATTCTGCCAGAAGACCGATCACTCCCAAAATATTGTTAAAATCATGGGCCAAGCCACCGGCTAATTGTCCAATCGCTTCCATTTTTTGGGCTTGAATAAGCTCCTCTTGCTTTTGTTTGAGCTCGATCTGTGCTTTTCTTCTACTTTCGAAATCGGCCAACTCCCGATCCAGTGCTGGTACCAAACGAAGATAATTATTTTTCATAATATAATCTTGAGCGCCGGCCTTCATGGCTTGAACGGCAACTTCCTCTCCAATTGTTCCCGAGGTCAAAATAAAAGGTATCAAAATTTCTTCTTGTCTAAAAATCGCAAGAGCTCTAAGCCCATCGAACTGCGGCAGGCTGTAATCCGAAATAACAACATCCCAACTTTTGTCTTGAAGCTCAAAGATAAAATTTTTTTCATTTTCAACACGAACATAAAAAAGATCGTAACCGCCCTTTTTTATTGATTCTAAAAGAAGAAAAGCATCATCTTCAGAATCTTCGACCAGTAAAATGCGAATTTGTTTTTTCATTTGTCATCTACTCAGAAAATTGTTTAGCTATAAATAGCGTACGATAAACAATTTTTAATTTGAATCATTTTTTGGTGAAGTCGTGGTAAATATTTTATTGGTTGATGATGATCCACAGTATCGGTCAGCTCTTCAAGGTCTGTTGGTCGATGGGGGCCATACTGTTCAGGAAGCTGCAAACGGTCTAGTCGCGCAGACTCTTCTAAATGACCACAACTTTGACTTAGTTATCTCGGACATCCGAATGCCAAAGTGTGATGGTGTTCGGCTCTTAAAATGGATTAAAGAACGTTCGCAAACTCCAGTAGTATTGATTACTGGATTTTCAGAAATTCTGGAGGCCGCACAGGCTGCGCAAATAGGAGCCAATGGCTTTTTGGCCAAGCCATTCAAATTTGATGAAATCGAAAAGCTGATTCAAGACATCTTAAACAGTCCATCTAAGTTTGCAACCGAGGAAACTGAAGCCGATCACCTCTATTGCAAAGTACCGGTCGAAAGTTTTGTTACTGGAAGCAATATTAACTTTAACGTCTTTCACAGAATCAACAACACAAAATACATCAAAATTGCCAACCGAGGCGAAGATGTCGTTCACTCTCGTATCAACGCGTATAAAGCCAAGGGCATGCAGTTTCTGTATTTAACAAAAGCGGATTTTGCAAAGTATGTCACTTTCAATATTGACCTTGTACGAAAACTCAAAAGTTCTTCCATTTTTTCTGAAGAAAAGAAAAAAAGTTTCGCTCGCTACACGACCGAGCTCATCCGCGAAGAGGTTTTTGTTGAATCCATCGACAAAAACAATTTCGAATCCGCCATGGAGTTCACAAAAACCGTAGTTAATTTAGCGCTGGAAAATGATGATATTTGCGGAATCTTATCTTCATTAAGTGAACACGCAGACTATCTCTATACCCATAGTTTGGGTGTAAGCCTATACAGTATCGCCATTGCTAGAGAGATGGAGTGGCACTGGACTCCTAAATTGTTTAAAATTGCGCTTGCGGGCCTTCTTCATGATGTCGGTCTCAAAGAAATCCCACGAGAAATTATAGAAAAACCGCGCGCCCAGCTGACAATGGACGAAAGACGTATTTTTGAAAGTCATTCCCATCGAGGCATGGAAATTCTTAACAAAGTTCCGGGTCTTTCTGAGGATGTCATTCTTTCAGCCTATCAGCACCACGAAGCCAATACCGGAGAAGGTTACCCTCAACATCTTCATCGCCTTAAAATTCATCCCGTAGCAAAACTCATAACGACCGCAAATACTTTTTGTGAATTTACAATTGCTAGACCTGGGCAGTCGACACTTTCTGCCGATATAGCTCTCAAGCATATGAAAATCCGTGAGTCGACATTAGAGGCCGATTTTTTTAGTGCTTTAAAGCGTGTGTTTAAATTCAATGAGAGGCCTAAAAAGTGAATGCTCGGATGCAAAAAGAATTGCACAAAGCTCGGGTCAAAGTTCTTTTCAACCAAACTTTCTTCGTACACGTTGCCGGCTTTTTAAATGCAGCTCTGTTTGCGGCCCTTCATCACGACTCTTTTAATACCACGCACTTAATCGGATGGCTTACGGTCGTGGCCCTCATCTATGTAACTCGATATTCTTTTAATCGTTGGTTTAAGCGGATCCGATCAAAAAAAGATTTTGATCCAGGCAAATGGGAAAATATCTTTGCAGCTTGGGTTTTTCTTTCGGGTTTAACCTGGTCCTACGTTGGACTCTTCTTTGTTAATGCCGATAACGTCGCTCAATGTGCTTTTTTAGGATTCTTGCTTGCCGGTATTACCGCCGCAGCATCGACCGCTTATAGCGCATCCATGAAAGCTGTTCTGGCGTTTTTACTTCCCTGCGTTTTGCCTTTTGCCTTTCACATGCTTTCAGTTAACGATACACTTCTCAGAAGTATGGGCGGCTTGATTTGTCTTTTTGTCGGTGTCATATTTGGTGCTATTTATAAAATACGAGCCAATATCCTTGAATCCTTTCAACTCCGTTTCGAAAAAGAAGAAATGTTAAATGAGCTTAAGAATAAACAAGCTCTTCTAGTGAACTCTGCAAAAATGGCTGCCCTGGGCGAGATGGCCGCAGGAGTCGCGCACGAAATCAATACTCCCCTTGGTGTTTTGCAATTTGGTGCCGATGCGTTTGTTCGAGGTTTAAAAAAAGAACCTCTTGAGACCGAAAAACTAATGAGCCAGGCGAAAAACTTTGAAGTTACGATTCTCAAGATCGCCAAAATCGTAAAAAATCTGATTTCTTTTTCGGGACACAATGAAGAAGATTTTCCAAAAGTAAACTCAGCAGAACAATTGGTTATTGAAACCCTGGATTTGTGTCAAAGTCGCTTTCAGAACCACGCTATTGAGCTTGAGATTAGGCCCATTTCATCTGCGTATTTTGTCCAATGCAAATCCTCACAAATCTCTCAAGCGCTTCTCAATCTTCTCATCAATGCTTTTGACGCTGTTAAGGAAAAAGAAATCCGTAAAGTCATCGTCGAAGCGGAAGAACAAGGACCTTATATCGTTTTTAAAGTGATTGATACCGGAGACGGAGTTCCTGAAGAAATTCAAAGTCATATTATGGATCCTTTTTTTACGACCAAGGAAGTCGGCAAAGGCGCGGGACTCGGCTTGAGTGTCGCTCTTGGAATCGCACATGCTCACAACGGAAATTTGGAACTTATTCCTAGTCCCGCCGGAGCATGCTTTGCACTCTCAATTCCGAAGGCCGTAGCGCGAGCTGAAGTGGCCTAATAAGCACTGCGATAAATATTCGGCATCGAGTGATTCGTCGTATTTACAATCAAATTCACCTTACGCGAAGAGTATTTTAAAGTCGCATTTACTTGAACTTGTGGATTTATACAGCTCCCCTGGACACAGGCCGCAGTCCAAGTGAGTTGAGGGCGAAATGGACATTCATCCGCTCCATCATTTGTATACGAGTTGCAGATATCTCCCCACATTGAAATTCCAGCTCGATGATCCATCCCATTAAAAAATAAATTTCCTGCGCCATCAAAAATCGCAAATGGAATGTCCTTAAGTGGAGCGCCCATGGGCGTTCCATCGACTGTACATGGAATGGTTCTAACTCGCAAACACTCCATCGAGTCTTTATTGATCTCAGCATTTACGCTCGCTCGCCAAGAGGCCTGTGTTCTTACTAGCGTTGCCAAATTCTTATTAAAAATATCGACTTGAAAAAGGGAGGCTGACTGAGCTTGTTGTTTACTGAGCTGTAAATGCACAGTTCCGATAGCAAGCACTGCCACCGCGAGAATGCCGACCGTAATAAGTAATTCTAAAAATGTAAATCCACGATTGTTGAAACTTTTAATTTTGTGCATACGTTGCAAACCTTTATTGATAGTCGTTCCTTGCTGGTTGAGCGTTATACCACGGATTATTGGTCATAAACTCAGTCGAAATTACAAAAGACGGAGCTAGGTTATTAATAAAATCATTTTGCGAATACCACATCTTATCTCCGGCTCTCCCCTTAAAATCTGCAATCCAATAATCACGTCCCGCCTGATCAGACGGTCTCCTCAAAAAGTAGGCATAAGCCAATTCAACAGATTTTTCTGCCGTCATTTGAGGAGGTTGCGACATAAACAAATTGCGGAATTCTGTTTGGGCGACAAAGGAAGACGCCATACTTTGCGTCGAGTAAAATCCCGGAGGATTAACTCCTTTTTGAACAGCTGATAGCCAATATCCATAACCCTCATCGATTTCATTTTGTGCCGGTGTTCGCTTAAAAATTCGTTTATACAACATATCTACAACAATCCAGCTCGCAGCTGGAGTTACAACCTGCATATCATTCTTGGCTTTAGTCAGATCGGTCTGAAATTCAGCACTGATGATAAAACTCTGAAAAACATTGTCGCGAGTGGCGCCGGGTTGAGCCAGCTCGTTAGCCCACCAGTCGATTTCTCCCTGGGTCGTCGGCAGTCCTTTTTGAACCCGGGCTAAAACATCATCATAGAGATATTTTATGAAATCTCGGTCGCTCGCATAACTCGAAAACATGCGCTGCCCTTCAGCCGATTGCCGCAAGTTTTGCACAAATGCATCGACAGAAATCCCGGCGGCCTGAGAGATGGTATGGCGCCAATAACCACGCCCCACGATATCAGGATTGCGTCCGTAAAAAAGACAATAAGTGTAATCAACAAGTGGGCCCGCATTCGCAACTCCTCCAGACATCGTTGCCTGAACCGCCGCTTTTTTTGCATCCACCTGACAGAAATCCAATATTGGACATTGATCTGAAGAAACAAGAGTCTCTTGAGTGGTTTTTACGATATTCCCTGCGGTGCACGCATAGCTATTTAAGATGCTGTAAACATCGGTTGCCTCAAAACCGTAAGTTGCGGGGTCACAAACTCGTGTCCTATTTTCATTTACAGGGGTATCTTGCCAAGTTGAACCTTCTGCATGAACTCCGCAGTTGCACACGCCCGGTGTAACAAGAGTTTCCGTGGTTGTGCTCACCGTCGTTACACCATTACATGTGTTTTGTGTGACCGACGAATAGGTATCGTTGGTTGTCCCGATCGGGCAATCTCTTACTTTTGTAATTGAAACCGCAGGATTCGTCCAAGTTTCTCCATCTAGATGAGTTCCACAACCATGACAGATTCCAGCTGTAATTAATCTTTCCACCGTATTTTCCACCGTCACTCCAGCATTACATACGTAGTTCTTTGTAATTCCGTAGACATCAGGCGTGCCTGAACCGGGACAAGTTCTCGGGCGGTTTTCTGTATATTCAGGATCAGACCAAGTCGAACCATCAGGATGAATCCCGCAAGTCAGTGGGGGTACTCCCGAGCAAGTTCCTGCCGTCAATAAAGCTCGATTAGACCCCGTCGCGCGAGCCGTTCCATCTTCGCATATATGGTCGGTGACTGTTCTAAATGTATCAATAGTTGCAGGTGGTACCGGACAAAGACGTGACACATCGTCATTAACCGATGTTTGCCAAGTTGTTCCGTCTGCATGGCCGGCACAATCACACTTCCCGGAGGTCAAAAGAACCTCTTGGCTCGAAGTTCCTACGGCTCCACTTGTACAAGAGTAATTTTTTGTGACTGTGTAAACATCCGTAGTCGTTCCAACAGCGCAAGTCCGCGTGCGATTTTCATTCACAGGAGGATCCGACCAGGTATCGCCATCAAGGTGAGTGTCACAGTTGGTACAAATTCCTGCCGTCAGTAAGACTTCTGTCTTTGAAGGCTCAACTGTCCCCGCATTACAAAAATAATTCTGTGTCACACGAAATACATCTGTCGTTGTTCCCACCGTACAATTGCGTGGCCGATTTTCATTTACAGGAGGATCCGACCATGTAGCACCATTTGCATGAGTACCACAAGTAACGGGCGGTGGCGGATCTGTACATATTCCAGGAGTCAGAAGATTCGTTGAGCTCGACAACAAGTCGGCTGAGCCTGCGTTACATCGATAATTATAAGTCGTACGAAATGTGTCTGTCGTAGTGAGGTAAGGACAAGTACGAGTCTGTGTGTTGTCGCTTGTTGTTTGCCAAGTACTCCCGTTGGGGTGGACTCCGCAATCTGGCGGAGGTGGAGGATCAACAGGGCAATCACCTGAAGTTAAAATACTCTGATTTTGTGAAACTTGAGTCGTGACACCGGCCAAACATTGAAACGTCGTCGACGTTCGGTACACATCCGTTGTGGATGCCGACGGGGGACAAGGGCGCGAAACCGAGTCATCCGTAAATGTTGTCCAAGTCGATCCGCTTGCATAAGTTCCGCAATTTGTTGGAATCGCCGGACAGACTCCTGAACTTAAAAGAGCATCACTGTTGGAAGAATAGATAACAGCATTGGTACAAACGAAGTTTGTAGTTGTACGGTAGGTATCGAATGTCGATCCCGACGGTGCACAAGCTCGAGGATCAACACGATCCACAAACTGCGACCAAGTGGATCCATTTGCATGTCCTTCACAATCGAGACTCGCCGGTTCTGGGCCCTCATCTTTAAAAAAAGTCTTCGAGTAGGCTCCAGGAGTGATATTTTGTTTTAAATTTTTCGGAGAGTAATGGAAGGTTGTCGTAATTTTGATTTGCGGTTTAACGCAATTTCCCGGTTGGCAAACAGCACTCCACATGACTCTGAATTGATAAGGACAACTGTCGTTTCCCTCTTGAGAAAATGCACTGCACTTTTCGCCCTTTTCGGTCAAACCGCTGTTGTCAGAACTGCCATCATAAAAAAGTTGCCCGCCCGGTTCGTAGACGGCAAAACGTTGATTCTCAATAGCTCGACCTTGAACCTCACATGCCGTTTCATGATAGAGACAATCCAGTGCATGGGCATTAAGTTCGCCCATGAGTGTTCGCTCCCAAGAGTTATCAGATTGAATATGTCTAATTAATTCCCGTTGAAAAAGATCGATCTGGACTCTCGACATTGCGGAGTTCTGGATCTTTCCAGACATCATGACGACCGATCCAGATGTCAAAGTGACGGCAGATAAAACAGCCAAGGTGGTGACGATTTCGATCAATGTAAAGCCGCGCTGGTGACTTAAGATGCCACCAAAATTCAAACGCGAAAAAATGTTCGAAACAAATCTGAACACACGCCACCACACTTTTATATATACTTTTAAGTTATAGACTTTAGAATTCTTTTACCAGTGTCAATTTCATGAGACCGACTTCCGCCTCAATTTGAGAAATATTCTAAAATTCCAAGTGTTATTAAAGAGGAGTTCAGGTCTCTTCTTGGACCAATGTCCCGTGAGAGGGTGCCCTAGACCTATTAAATAGCATTCTATTTATGAATGAAAAAATGCCAGCGAATAAAAAATATTCCTCTTGAAATATCATATTGAAACAAAACGAGCCAAACCTTGTCGAAAAGCCAGACTCACGAGATCTCGGGATTACAAGATTTCTTTGGCCTGAAGAGCGCGGGTAGGAAGCCTTGTTCAATAAGGTGAGGAATGCTAAAATGCATGAAGCATGTTAAATATTTTTATAGACGCAGATGGATGCGCAGTTAAAGAAGAAACCTACAAGGTCGCTAGTCGTTATCAACTCAAAGTTTTTGTTGTTGCAAACAAGCCCCTTCAAATTCCTTTAGACAGCTTGGTTGAAATGAAAACCGTTACCGGAAATTTTGATGCTGCTGATGACTGGATCGTTGAAAACTCGAGTGTCGGCGATGTGGTCATTACGTCTGACATTCTTTTGGCCGAGCGATGCGTGAAAAAACAAGTGAGAGCCTTAGGACCGAAAGGTATCGAGTGGACCGAGGACAATATTGGCAGCGCGGTTGCGACTCGCGAACTGATGCAGAATTTACTGCATATGGGAGAAATGCGTGGCGGCCCCTCCCCAATGGAGAAAAAAGATCGCTCCCAGTTTTTAGGAAAACTAGATCAAATTATCCAAGCAATAAAACGCCATAGTAAATAATCTACGATGGCTAAGGCCTTTGTGAATCTAAAAAGCGTCTAAAGTTTGGACGATCGGCGAACGATTACAAGACGCCCCTAAAACTCCAAGTTTTATAGTAAAATCTCCCGTCTATGACCACAAACGCGCGAAATCAAAAGCGAGCACGTCAATTTTTTCGAAATTTAGTTTCGAAATTGATGCCTAACTTTATCGCTCACCGTTTGATTCGGAGCGCTCTCAATCTTGCAGTTCCTCAGAAAGACTCAACACTTCGTTTTGAAATCGCGACGTCGCTTACCGATTTAAAAAAAGCTCTGACTCTAGTTCAAGAAAACTTTTTACGTGAAGGTTATGCTGAAGTAACTGCAAGTGGCACACGCCTGACCCCCTATCATTTGCTGCCCGATACGATCGTTATCGTGGCCAAAAGGAACTCGAAAATCGTGGCAACAGCCACACTGATTCCTTACACTCAGTTTGGCGTTCCGATTGAATCAAATATTAATGTCGACACTTTTGTAAGACAGTCAAAAAAAACGTGCGAGATTTCGGCCCTCGCTGTTGATACGAAACACGCGGGCGCTCATGGCGAGGTTCTCTTTAACCTCATGAAGTACATGTATCACTGCAATCTGGATCTCTTAAACGTGGATCTTGAATTGATTGGCGTAAATCCAAAAATGGTTCCTCTTTATGAGGCCATTCTGTTGTTTTCCAAAATTCCAGGAGTGCAAAATTCAAAGTATAGGTTCGCTAACGGTGCTGAAGTCGTTCCGATGTATTTCAAATTTGCAGAAGGGCATCAGCAATTTGCTCCTATCTATCAAGGAAAGCCGCCGCATCTGAATTTGTTGGAGTTCTTTTTAGCACCCATACCTCCCCAATACGACCTGCCGAAAATGGATGATCTAATCTCCCGCCTTCCGCAACGTAATCCACGCTCTTTACTCGAAATTTTAAAATGGGAACCCACGCTGCTCAATAAATTGCCGAAAGAAAAGTTACAGATTCTTGTAAACTTGCACTCAGCAAATCCTGAATGCCAAAAAATTCTTCATAACCTAGGAAAGACTAAGTGGAAAAATCCTCCGACACTTTCATCGAGTCTTTAAAATCAAAGAACGTAGAGTTTATCGCCAACACTTCTTTGACCAATGTCGGAGAGTTTAAAAGAATTTCTCTGGGAACAATTCGTATTCGCGAAAAATCAGAGGTCCGAGTTGTTATAGAGGCAGCCAACAAATGGAAAGTTAAACTTCATCCTTATTCGAAGGGTCACAACTGGGGATACGGCTCTCACCTTCCCCATCAAAATGAGATGTTTCTCTTGGATCTTTCTCAGCTAAATCAGATTGTTTCCATCGATGAAGACCATGGTGTGGTAGCCCTTGAGCCCGGTGTCACTCAAAAAATGTTAGCTGACGAATTAATTCGCAGAAATAGCAAGTATCACTTAGATGTCACGGGTTCGTCAGAAGACACAAGCGTCATTGGGAATTCTTTAGAAAGAGGAATTGCCTATTGTGGTTTGCGTGTCGACAAAGTTTGTGGGCTCGAAGTCATTCTTGGTAACGGAACACAACTGCGCACCGGATTTGGCGACACACCAAATCCAGTTTTAAAAGGTCTCTATCCCTATGGTCTTGGACCCTCATTGGATGGGCTCTTTTTTCAGAGCAACTTTGGTGTTGTTGTTGAAGCCCATATCCAACTCCTTCGCAAACCAGAAAATTTAATAACTATCTCGGCTTCGGTTAACAACGAAAACTTATCTGAGTTTGTCAACCGAGTGTCGGAACTTTTAAAAGCCGGATCTATTCGCGGCATTCCTCATCTAGCAAATCGCGAAAGAACTCATTCGACTTTAATTCCGCTAGTCATGAGAGCTGGAAATTTATCATTGAAGGACTCTTCCGCCGTACTCAACCGTGTTTTACCTACCGACTGGAGTATGACTGCGTCCGTTTCTGGATCCGCTGCCATCGCCAGAGAAAAAGTTAAAAAAATAAAAAAAGAACTGAGTCCCTTTGGGCGCCTCTATTTCAATCATCGTGAGAAGTCACCACTAAGACAGTTCATTGAGGTCCAACTTGTTTCCCTCTTCGCAAATCAAGATCAGAAAATAGTTCTTGAGGCCGCAAAAGGATTGCAAGGATTTCACATCGGAAGA
>JBFWYS010000012.1:0-19638 GCA_050186175.1 Pseudobdellovibrionaceae bacterium | reverse complement strand
GTTTGGGGCGCGGCACTTGAGAGTCCTGATGTTGAAATGCCGACGACAGAATTTGTTCGTACTCTGAGATGGAAAATTCCTGCGTATGTTCAATACGTCGAAGTGCAGGTGCTTAAACATGACCCTGAGACGAATCGTTTTATACCCGTGCAGGTAATAAAAGATTTTACAGAGAACTCGATTCCATTTCAGTCGGATTGGAGCGGGGGAACTTATCGCGTGAAAGTGAAATCTTATGCCAAACTTCGTCCCGACTCTGACTTTTCGGGAGTTGAATTTCCGGTGCGTCCAGGTGACCGATCTCCTGCGAGTGAGTTCCGCTCGACGATTCGACAGTCGATTGAACGTGTCGAGGGTTGGTATGCAGTTGCGAGCTATATGGCTTCGCAGCTTGAATACTCGGCAATCGATCGGGCTAACAATAACAGTTATGCGAATCGGGTTTTTGGTGGTACGGCTCGCCTCGGCTTAGGATACTTTCAACCTGAAAAAACCTGGGGCTTCTTGGCAGCTTCTGAACTTGGCGGATTCAATTCTGGCGGAGTCAATTACAATAACTCGGCCTTAGAAGCCAACTTGGTCAAAAGATACGATGTCACAGATCGCTCTGAAATTCGGGCGAGCTTTGGCCTCTTTCATAAAGAGCTTCCGCAAGTTGTTAACAATAGTTCAGGATATTTTCAAAAAACGGATGTCACCGCAGAAGGCCCACAGGCCGGAGTTGAATTTTGGTATTCAGCCACGGATAAGTTGGGTTTTCAGATAAATGCGAAGACCGGCCTCGCCGTTAACGGACGAAACCCTTCGAACGGAGCCTTGGTTCCTACAACATCCACTCAATTCGGAGTTCTTGGCAGCTATCAGTTTCTTCCGAGGTTAACGGGATTGATGGGAGTGGCCTTTAGCCATGACCAAATTCGGTATCGTCCTGATCAAGAAGGAAATGGCAATAGCCAAGCGAGCGAAGATTCTTATAACGAAGTGGATTTGAAGGGCACCTATTTGAATATGCATTTGGAGTATGACTTTTAAAAGGGGAACGATGAGAATACCAATTGTAACAAAACTCATTGTGATTACGATCTTCCTGCTTCTTGCAGCGGCAATTCCTATTGCATTTAAGAGCTCGGAGCTTTTTGAGCAGGTTTCAAGGCAGCGAGAAGAAGACTCCAACCGTGCCATGGCCGAAGCTCGCGCCGCCGAGGTCGAAACTTTACTTCTCTCCTTTTCCGACAAGATTAAAATTTTCAGCACGCAGGTTATTCGTCAGAATCAAGCCGTAGCAGCATCGGTGGAAATCAAAGAGGAGATTGCTGATACTGAGCAATTTCAATTCAAGGCCGAGAAAGATATTGTTTCTCTCGAGATCTACCATTTTACAGATGGCAAATTTTCTCTTGTTGGATCGAAAGTTAAAACGGATGATCTTAAAAATGCAAAAATGCCTGAGGATTACATTAAAACTCTTCGCAAGACTTTGCCATTTCCTATGGAAGCTTTGGCCGAGGGCAAAACCGAAATTCAAAATTCGACTCTGCCAGACAGTATTCCACTTTTATCTTTGGGAATTCCGCTTTTTAGGAATACGGAGGGAAAAATTACCCATGTGGCGATCGCAGATATTCATTTAGGGCGAATTCAGAAAGCATTTAGTCAGATCTCGGAGAGAACACTTTTCTTGGTCGATAAACGCGGGATCACATTGGCTCATCCGGATGAAAATCTAGCTTTAACAAGAACAACGTTCAAAGACTCCCCTATTTTTAAAATGTCTTCCGATTCGGTTATGCCGAAGGGGCAATTGCGATTTCAGGATCCATATAACAAAGGTTTTTATGTGGGAGCCTTCTCGAAATCCTTTTTAGGTGTAACGGTTGTTTCACAAGCGGACGAGAATGTTATTTTGGAGCCAGCTCGAGAAGTGGCGCGCCAGGCATTTTTTATTACAGGCTTGGTCTTATCAGCCTCGATCTTTTTTATCTTTCTCTTCTCGATCACTTTGACAAGCCCTTTAGAAAAACTTGTCGAACTTTCAAAACAGATCGCAAAAGGGAATTTCAACGTTTATGCACGAACAATTGTTCGTTCGCGCGACGAGGTCGGTTCGCTTGCCAAAGCTTTTGATAGCATGACCGAAGGTCTCAAAGAGCGAGATAAAGTGAAAGCGCTCTTCGGAAAATTTCACGGTTCAAGCATTGCAGAAGAAGTGATGAAAAAAGAATTTAAAATGGGCGGATCAAATAAAGAGGTGATCGTGTTCTTTAGTGATATCCGTGGATTCACTGCTTATAGCGAGCGACATTCTCCAGAGGAAGTCGTCGAAATGCTCAATGAGTATTTTGGCGTCATGGTGAAGATCATCAATAAGAACTTCGGAGTGGTTGATAAATTTATTGGCGATGCGATTATGGCCGTATGGGGCGCACCAAAGAGCTCAAAAAGAGATTGCACAAACGCCGTGAGAGCCTGCCTAGAAATGCGAGTGGCTTTGGAAGAGCTCAATAAAAAAAGAAGCGAGCGAGGACAAGATCCAATTTTGATCGGAATGGGTCTCCACTCAGGACGCGCCATCTCTGGAACAATCGGCAGCACGGAGCGAATGGAATATACAGTTATCGGCGACACCGTGAATATGACTTCGAGAATTGAAGCGTCGACAAAAGCCTTTGGCGTGGATCTTCTGGTAAGTGAGCTCGTACACAAACAGGTAGACAAGAATTTTGCAATGGAAGAAGCCGGAACGGCAACTGTTAAAGGAAAATCGGAACCCTTACGGCTATATAAGGTCATCGGCTACAAAGATGCAAAGGGCACTGTCGAAACAGTAACTACGAATTATTCTGAATATGCCCCCGCAGCCGCCGAAAAAATCAAAGTCGCTGGCTGAGACCATCTTTAAGTGCCATGTTGCGAGCGCGTAAAGCCGGAAGAAGTCCAATTAAAATTCCGATGACAAAAGTTCCTAGTAAATAGAGAAGTTCAATTTGAGTTGGGGGGCGATTTGAAATGTACACTCCAAACTCTCTCTCCGCCCATGGACCAACTGCCAAAACGAGCATAAAGCTGAGGGCGTAACCGAGAATCAATCCAGCAAAAGTCAAAAGTGCAGATTCTAAAACAAATAGAAAAATCAATTTTTCCGAAGAGAGCCCCAGGGACCGCAATATGGCCATCTCTCGTCTTCTCTCGTTAAGACTTGTGAGAATGGCGATTAGCATCGCGACGAAACCTACAAAAATCACCATCACAGAAACAACGGTAAGAGTTTTCTCGACGTAGTTTAAATTCTTCCATAACTCAGCCAGAGCAACTCCCGGGATAATTGCGAGGAGCGCTTCGCCTTTATACACATTGATTTCCCTCTGAAGCGCCAGGATCTGAACTCTATTTTTTGTTCTTAGGAAAAAAGCCGTGATTTGAGGTCCCTGAACATCTTCACGATTTAAATGTTCGTGTTCGTGTTCGTGTTCAGATTCGTGCTCGGCTTCATGTTCAGACTCATACTCCGTCTCGTGTTCATGTCCATGTTGAGGAGGAAGACCATCCTTCCAGTCCATATGAATGCCTTCAAATCCCTCGAGCGTGACGTACACGCTTTGATCCAAAATGGTTCCTGTCTTTTTCAAAATGCCTGTTATTTGAAATGGCTTATCATCATGCTCCAAGAATCCATCACCTTTTGTGACTCCGTGGGTGATCACAATCGGATCTCCCAATTTGTACTTTAATTTCTCGGCAACTTCTGCCCCCACGACCACGTCCCATATTTTCGAAAATGGCTCGCCACTTGCCATTTGCAAATTCTGGTCTCCGCGATAGCGATAATGTTTAAAAAAGTTTTCGTTGGTACCAACAACTCTGTATCCCTTGTGACTGTCGCCAAGAGAATAGGGAATTCCCCATTCCACATCTTTGTGATTCAGAAAAAACTGATAAGCTTCACCAGAGACATTATTCGTTGCATTCCCGATATTAAAAACTGTGTACATGAGGAGAGACAAGGGGCTAGTTTTGGCGCCAACGATTAAATCTACTTGCGAAATAGTTTGGGTAAAGCCCTCTTCAGTCGATACCCGCATTTTTTCCACAGAAAGAAGAAGCGCAACTGAAAGGCTGATAGAGATCAAAGTCAAAATCGTAGTTAGAAGACGATTCTGAAGAGACTTGAGAGCGAGCTTTAACAAAATCATATTTGCCCTGCCCTATTGATTTCTTCCAGAGACACTGATCGCGAGAACAACTTCTCGATGCTGCGATCATGGCTCACAAACAAGACTGAAATATTTGATTTGTCACAAAGCTCAAAAAGGAGGCGAATAAATTTTTCTCGGTGATCTGAATCTAAACTGCTTGTCGGCTCGTCGGCTAAAATTAACTGTGGTTGTCCCACCAAAGCTCGAGCCACTGCAACTCTTTGACTCTGCCCGACACTTAATTCCGTGACGGACTCGCCAAGAATTTCGGCAATTCCGAGGCGTTCTGAAAAGTCTTTGATATTCGAGCTCAAGTTTGCGACGACTTTCTCGTTATGCTTAAGAAGGCGAATGGGCAGTTCAATATTTTCTCGCACCGTTAAATAGGGAATCAAATTAAACGATTGGAAAATATACCCCAAATGCAGTCCGCGAAAATGATCGCGACCCGAGGCCGAAAGTTCCGCTAAGTTCTGCCCTAGGACTTGAACGCGGCCTCCAGTGGGAATCAAAATTCCAGATAGGACCTCTAAGAATGTGGTCTTTCCTTTGCCGCTAGGCCCGAAAAGAAAAACTTTCTCCCCCTTTTGAATTTGAAAATGAGGAATCTGCAAAGTCGCTTTGTCGCGTGTTGGATATTTAAAATGGAGATTTGAGACTTCGACAATTGAATTCATATTAAAACTTAAAGGGCTCGATGTAGGTTCCGGTCAATTGAAAACTAACTGCACCATAAACAGTTGTGTCCGTTTCAACTTTTAAGATTCCATAAATCCAAATGGGCCCGTACTGAACCTCGGTTCCTTTTCCCTCTTCCATTCTGACCAGAACCATTTGATTTGGTGGCGGCGGCGGAACGTGAATGCAAGCTTGCGCTGTGGGAACGAGTAAAAACTCTTTTACGATTTTTTGATTGTCTTCGAGGGGGACCATAAAACCTGGCATACGAATCACTTTGCCATTGAGGTTTTTAAGCTCTTCGGAAGTTTGGCCAGTGACATAATCGAGACCTGTCAAAGTTCGCCATTCGATTTCGGTCGCTGCTGGAGTTCCAAAAGAGCCCGACGAGAACCGACCGATTAAAAAATAAGCCGCGACCGCCGATAAAACAAAGGATCCGACAATGGCTACTATTTTCATTCTTGACCCGCCTCTTAAAGAACCTTGATTAAGATAGGCCATGTTGCACTCTTTGGCTAGGCCATGTTAGCTTCGAAGCATGACGTCACAAAATATGCAGCCCGTTCGTGGCACTCGAGATTTGTTACCTGAAGATAACCGTGCTTTTAGACTCATCGATGCAACGGCATGGAATGCCGCTCAACTCTATGGATTTGAAGAGCTGAATACTCCAATGTTCGAGTTCACACATGTGTTTCAAAAAACTCTTGGTGAAACCTCAGATATCGTCGGAAAAGAAATGTACACATTTTTAGACCGAGGCAATGAATCGCTCACACTTCGACCTGAAGGAACTGCGGGAATCGCGAGATCTTTTATCTCCGAAGGAATGGCACAAAATCTTCCGCTCAAATTTTATTATGTGGGCCCGATGTTTCGTTACGAGCGCCCGCAAAAAGGAAGATATCGTCAGTTTCACCAAGTCGGTGTGGAGTCTCTGGGCTCTGACAATCCACAGGCCGATATTGAAGTTCTATTGTTAGGCCACAGAATCTTAGAGCAACTAAAAATTATTGATAGCGACCCGTCTAAAAATAAATGTCAGGTGGAGATCAATACCATTGGCGACATCGAGAGCCGTAAGGTCTACCGAAACACTTTGGTTGAATACTTGCGAGACTACGAATCGCAATTATCAGCCGACAGCAAAATTCGCCTCGAAAAAAATCCGATGCGGATTTTAGATTCAAAAGATGACGGCGATAAAAAGATTGTGGCGGGCGCTCCAAGAATGGCGGCCTCTCTCAATCAAGCTTCTGTAGACTTCTTTGGACAAATCACTGAAGCCCTTGCAACTTTAAAAATTCCATTCGTTCGAAACGAGAATTTGGTTCGTGGCCTGGATTATTACTGTCACACCGTTTTCGAATTCACTTCCACTCACCTCGGAGCTCAAGGAACTATTCTCGCAGGTGGCCGCTATGATGGCCTCATCGAAATGATGGGCGGACCGAAAGTTCCAGGTGTTGGATGGGCCTTTGGAATGGAGAGAATTGCCTTGCTTTTGCAGCCTGAGATGACGGCGAAAACAAAACGGGTTGCAGCTGTCATCTGCGCCGAAGAATCTGCATTTGTTTATTGCATGGGTCTCGCAGAAAAAATTCGCGGCGCAGGTTTCACTGTCGAACAACCTTCGAGTGGCAATATGGGTAAAAAATTTAAACGCGCGGATAAAGTTGGCGCTGAATACGCGATTATTGTGGGTTCTTCTGAGATGGCGAAGAAATCCGTGAGCCTTAAGAATTTAAAAACAGGCGAGCAAAAAGAAGTTCTCGAGGCCGAGCTTTTGAAAGCCCTTGTTTAGAAATGCAGCTCTGTAACACCACCGGTGGTGTTGCGGAGCTCCTTAAAATACTTTATGTGAGCTTTGGAAATGTCCTTTGCAGCTTCTCATTAAGCGAAGCACAGTTAACCCGACATAGAAAGCCCCCCGTGAAAAAAGGATTCGTGGTGACTTCAACCATCGCATAGTCCGGCCACTCTACTGTCATTAACTCCGATTCAGACTCGCATTCGACTTCGCACATTGCGAGATTGGATAAATCTCCGAGGAAGAAATCGACCGCAAATTTGTGCCCTTGAAAGTCATCATGATAGCGGTGTTTTGCCAGTGCTCGCCCGGGCATGGCCTTTAGACCTTCATATTCTTCTTGCGACAAATAAATATTAACCATTGGGGCTGAATATGCGGAGTCGGATGCAAATTTTTTGCAAAGTTTAAACGTCTGCCTTCCCGAAGGAAACTCTGTTATTGCGCGCAACCGAAGCCGTCCCACTTCAAAATACTTGTCTTCGATCAGCCAACAAGACTTCCCACTAAATCGTGAAATCATATCGCGATGGACTAAAAATTTTCTCTCGTGTTCCCAACGAGAATATTTCGGCAGTTCCATTTCCCTCATGTCTCACAACAAGGGGTCACTTACAAATAGAGATTTTGCAGGATTCCGCTGTTTTAACTCCGCATCGATATATTCTTTTACAAGTGATTTTTCCTTCTCTGTAAACTCGTGCTTGACAGGATCACCACGCTGCTCTTTGATTTCCTCACCCTTGACATCAATTCTCCATTTGACTTGTTCGAGGCGTCCTTCCGACATGCCTGAGGACCAATTGAGTGTGTCTAGATCGAAAATTTTAAGGGCCTTTTCACTTCCAGGAGGAATATGACAAACTCCACAAAGTCTCTTGCGTAGAATCTGCCGGCTTTCTTCCCTTAAAGATTCAATAGACTGTGAATTTCCATAGGAAGAAATAAATAACAGAAATGAAAGTAGTCCTCTAAAGCCCATGTTAAATCATAAATTATTATTCGGCGGCTTCAATAGCAATCTTTCTCATATGGTCTGAATACATCCACCAAACCGCCGACCCGGTTCTGGCAAAGACCTTTGACTCAGCATCACGAGCTGAATTCGAATGGGTATCTCACGGTTCCCGAAATATCACTCAGGCTATTTTCCTTAAGTTCGAGAGCCATAAAAGCTTCGTCAGGAACATTCCATTCCGAGCGTATTCCCCACAAAGAAGCTTTTTTATTTTCCCTCGGAAAATAGATAAACTCGATTTTTACTCGGCCTGATTAAAAATCACCTACCGAATTTAAAAAGAGTTATAAAAACAAAAAATAATTTAGCTTCTGCGTTTTTGTTCTTGACAGCACTCCGCCGAAAAAATCATCCCAGTTAATGCGATGATTATTGGCTGTGTAGACTTTGTTTTTAAACGAACAATAAGTCCACCACCGGCTCCGAAATTTAATGGGCTCCCTGGACGAGTCTTTCATTTTTGTAAGAGAGCCTGTGACAAATTAAGAGCCAAAATTAACTATGAAAAACCTGTGGTAGATTCTCCTAAGCTCTCGCAAAGCCAAGGGAGGCAACTATGTTTAAATATAAAACTCTTTCAAATTTACAGTTGACAGACGCACTCGTTCAAAAATCTCAGACAGAGAGAAATCTCACCGTCGAAGTTATTGAACTTTTAGAAGAATTTGAATCGAGAAAATACTATCTGGAGCTGGGTTTTGGTTCCCTTATGGATTTTTGCATCCAAGAATTAAAGTATTCAGAGTCAGCGGCTTATCGAAGAATCTCGGCCATGAGAACGAGTCGCGACGTTCCTGAAATTAAACAGGCTCTCCAAGAAGGAACTCTAAATTTAGTTAACGTCACTCAAGCTCAGACTCTTTTTAAAGCCGAGGCCAAAAACAACAATGCCTACACTAAAGAAGAAAAACGGACTCTTCTAAAATCGCTGGAAAATAAAAGTAAACGAGAGGCGGAGAAAATTATTGCTCAAGAGTCTCCCCTGTTAGCACTTCAGGAAAAAGTCCGTCCAACAGGTGACAACAAAACTCAGATCACCTTGACTATCGATGACGTGCTGATGGAGAAACTTGCGACAATTAAGAATCTTACTTCTCACAAAAATCCGAATCCTAGTTATTCCGACCTTATCGACATGCTTGCAGACATCGCGCTCAAAAAGCTCGATCCACAAAATCCCTCCCTGAGCCAACGCAAGGCAACACCACCGGTGGTGTCGAAGAATCTGGGCTATGTTTCAGCACGGATAAAAAGAGAGGTATGGAAAGAAGGAGTTTGTAGTCACACGGATCCTGAGACGGGGCGAAAATGCGGGTCTAAGTTTCAACTTGAGATTGACCACGTAATCCCGATTGCAAAAGGTGGCACTTCAAATATCGAGAACTTGCGACTTGTTTGCCGGAATCACAATCTCTTTTACGCACGAAAACATTTTGGAAATAAAAAGATGGATCAATTTGTTAGACAGTATTAAGTCAAAATACGCTTACGCTGTTTTGAATGAAAAGCTGAAATTAGAGTGGGACGCTTGAATCCGCTCGGCTCTGGCAATGGTTTTTTTGTTGAAGCGATTTTATGTCCTGACAATTAAATCAAATACACGATTTTTGATTTTTCAGAAGCTATGCATTCCATCGCGCGAGAGCGCCTTTAGTTTTAATGAACTTGAAAAACTCTTGCAGCTTGGTATTCTGGCTTTTGGAAAGCAATCAACTAACATCCGTATTATGACGTTATAATACTATCGATGACTTTGCGCCACTCCCCAAAGATAGTACTTTTGACAATCTATGATTGTCCAACGACTTTCTTTAGAAAACCACTAGTCCGACCTTAAGCAAAATCCCCAGTAAAAATTCCCGCCTTCGCAATCGGAAGCTTGCGAATTCTTTTTCCAGTCGCAGCAAAAATCGCATTACATAAGGCCGGTGCTACTGGCGGAACTGCTGGCTCGCCGATTCCGGATGGGGCTTCGTTATTGCGAATGTAATCGACGGTCATTTCTGGACACTCGTTGTATCTCAAAAGATCACTATCGTAAAAATTGTTCTGCTGAACTTGTCCGTCTTTAAAAGTGATTTCTTGTTTGAGGGCGGCTGTTAATCCGAAAATAACTGAACCCTCAACTTGAGCTTTTACAATATCAGGATTCACGACAAATCCGCAGTCGACCACGCAAAAGACTCGACTCACTTTTAATTTATTTTCTTTTACGAGAACCTCGATCACCATTCCGCACATTGTACCGAAGGCTTCGTGCAGAGCCATTCCATAACCGACCCCCGCCTTCGATGTGCGGTTTGACCATCCAGAAATCTGTTCTAATTTCTGTAGGAGAATTTTCTTTCGATGCAAGATAGGAGTATCAATCAGCCTCGCTAAAGGACGGGTGATAAAATTATTTTTCTGAATCATTTTATCAAGATGTTTCATTCGGAACTGATATGGATCGGCTTTTACGGAGTCGGCAAGTTCATCCATGAAACTCTCAATAGCAAATGCTGTATGAGAATGTCCCACCGACCGCCAAAATCCAACTGGAACTTTTGGGTCGATGTGGGCGAACTCAACTCGGAAATTATCAATCGCATACGGAATCATTTGTCTATACGGAAGATCAGGAATATTTGTAACAACTCCTTCAATAGCAAAAGGATCTGTTCGGAACTTAGTTTTGAAAAATTTGGGAGTGTAAAAGCCTCCCAACATTTTTGTCAAAAAATCTACCGAGGAAGAAGGAATAATATTCAAGCTTCGGAGAAATACATCAATAACATAAGAAAGGATGGACTGCCCGACTGTTCGGTGAAGCCAAAAATCGATCATTCCATCTTTTCCGACGCTCCCCTTGATTCTGTGGACCATCATTGGTCGATAATAATCATTCTTAAAATCATCTTCACGCGTCCATGTGAGTTTTACAGGCTTGTCAAAGTTTTTCGCGACACTCACACTTTCTGCCACGAAATCCTGATAAATTCTCCGTCCGAATCCACCACCTATTAAAGTTGAATGGACGTTGATTTTTGAAGGTGGCAGTCCCGTAACTTGCGCTGCCAGTTCACGGCCTGCGGCCGGAGCTTGAGTTGAAACCCAAACATCGCATTGCCCATCGCGAATCCAAGTCGTGCAATTCATTGGCTCCATCGTTGCGTGTGGAACAAACGGAACTTCGTAAAAAGCTTCGATTTGACCCGCGTTCATATTTGAGACTTTATCCCCAGAAACATAGGCCGCTGACTGCTTGGCCAATCGATTATATTCGGCAGTTAAGTCTTCTGAGTTCAGATTGGCATTTTTTCCAAAGTTCCATTTTGCTTTAACTTTTTTTGAGGCTTGCAAAGCTTGCCAATAAGTCGGAGCGACAACCGCCACACCGTTTTTGAGTTTGATGTACTTTATCTCTGGTTTTTCGTCTTCCGCAGAAAAGCTGGAGAGAGTTCCACCGATAACAGGGCAACGAACGATCACACAGTTTAGCATCTCACTCTTTGTGACCTCCGGATCTGTATCAATTCCGAACTTTGCCTTTCCGGTTACCTTCATCGTGGCGTCATATCGCGGAATACTTTTGCCAACAAATATAAAATCTTTTGGATCTTTTAGTTTCACGTGCGAAGGAATTTCAAGTGCGGCCGCCGCCGTTGCCAACTGCCCAAAGCTTGCCTTGGCTCCCGTCTTTTTATTGATTACCTGCAAATCGCGTAACTCGTATTCCTCTTCTCGAAAGGCTCGATCTCGAAAATTTTCACCAAGAGTCTGCTTGGCAAATGCTCGCTTAATCATCCAGCCAGCTGCAGCTCCCGCTTCACGTAAAGGTTTCCAGGTAGTCCTAAGACTGGAGCTTCCACCGGTCATCTGCGCACCAAACATTGCTGGGTTCCCGTACTCACTCCCGACCGGAGCAAACTGAACACGAATTTTATTTGGATGCACTCCAAGTTCTTCACCCACCAATGCCGTCAATGATGAAATCACTCCTTGACCCATTTCAGCCTTATCCAAATAAAAATAAACTTCGTTACTCGGCGTGATCTGAATCCACGCTCCAAAAGGTTTGTCGTCGGCCGCCGCTGGGCCTCTTTCATTGGCATAAGCGATTTTTGCACCCACGATCAAAGATCCGCCAATCACAGCGCCCGTTTTTAAAAAATCTCGGCGAGTTGTCTCCATGATTAACCTCGTGCCAATTTCTGAATTGCTTTTTTAATTCGCGGATAAGTTCCGCATCGGCAAAGATTTCCGCACATCGCGATTTCGATATCGCTATCTGTTGGATTTGGCTTCGCGTGCAACAAAGCCGCCGCCGCCATGATCTGACCCGACTGACAATAACCACACTGAGGAACATTTTCTTCAACCCAAGCTTTTTGCACAGGATGAAGCCGATTGTCTTTGCTAAGTCCTTCGATCGTCGTCACATCTTTATTTTGAACATCGGCGACGCGTTTTACGCAAGCGCGAACCGCAATTCCATCAAGATGAACCGTGCAAACTCCACAGGCTGCAACTCCGCAACCAAACTTTGTTCCTGTGAGATCCAAGTGATCTCGCAAAACCCAAAGCAGAGGCGTATCTTCATCACCGGTAAAACTTTTTTCAACACCATTCACTCTAAATGTAATCATAGTCACCTCGAACTATTGAGGGCACTGAGCGCCAGCTCGGACCCATTTTTCGAATTGCTGAACGAATTGCGCATGAGTTCCCATAGAAGGCTTACGTCCCGCCCCGGGGCTCCAAGTCCAGATCACTAGGGGATCGTGCCCCACATGTTCTAAAAGATCTTGTGCATTTCTGGCTTGTCCTCTGCGATCTCCAAGCTCAAAAAAGTTTGCATCTGGGTTCAACCATTTTTCACAAAGTTCTCGCGGAGTGATCTTCGCATTGTATCCTTTTTTAGGATGTGGCAAAGCCCAATGAGGAGCTCCAGGTGGCATGTGAGGCTGATCAAAATTTTTCTCTTGATGACAGCTCTGACATTTCATTCCGAGGCTCTCGATCTTTCTTTGCACATTCATGCTATGAACTCTTTTTTCCAGCTCATCAAATTGCAACGGACGGTCTCCTGTCACGTGACAGTTTGTACATCGATCTCCGATTGCTACTGAATGTAAATAAAGAAAGGGATCTTCGATTTGAGCCGGCGCTCGAGGAGAATCTTTTTGGGTTCCTGAAAGGGAACATGCGGATAGAACTAGGAAGAGAAACAGGATGTAAATACGGTTCATACTAAAAGGCTAGCAAGAGGTGTTCATAATAACTAGAGAAAAATTTTGCGAGTAGGTTTTTCAAAGGGATGTTTCTTACGAATCCCGTTTCCATCCACCTAACGGTAAACCGCGCACACTCGCAGTGTAGATATAGCAACCAATTCCGATCACAAACATTGCCACACTCAGCCACTGCCCTCTCGTGAGTCCTAACCATTGAAAACCGATTTGATAATCCGGCATTCTGAATTCTTCACCAATAATTCTCATCAGCGCATAGGACATAACAAAGACAGATCCGATAAATCCCGGATGCCTTGGTTTTCTCCATAAAAAGAACAGAAACAAGAAAACCAAAAGGCCTTCGCCCAATCCTTGATAGAGCTGTGACGGATGCCGAGCCGTTAAAAGCGGGGCAATCGCCTCTTTAGCTGCCTCATTGCCATTTTGAATCGCCTCGACAATTTTATTCATGATCTCATCGACCTGCGTGCGAGCTGCGGAATCAAAACGAAACTTCTCCATAAGGTCGGCCCACTGAGTAGGTGTCACTCCGATTTTCTCCGCCACCGCTCCAAGCTCGGGAACTCTCTGGGGCTCATTTGCAGTCCAATGAGAAATGTCCTGAGGAAATTTAATTGAGAGAGGAAAACTTGGATCGCAAGGCCGCCCCACCAACTCACCGTTAATAAAATTCGCAATTCTTCCGAAGAAGAGTCCCAACGGACCCGTTAAAGATACCAAATCAAGCAAGTGCAATTTATTAACGTGATATTTTGAAGCAAACAAAAGCGTTGCAACCATCACGCCCAAAATTCCACCGTGGCTGGCCATTCCACCTTCGTTCACAGCAAAAACTCCCCAAAACGGAAAACTCGAGCTGAATTTCCACAACATATCGGGAGAATAAAAAATCACGTAACCAAGACGCCCACCAATAAGAGTTCCGAACGCTACGTAAGTAATAAAATCAGCAACAAAAGCTTCCGGTAGAGGAGAAATCCTTCTTCGCGCCATCCATAGAATGATCATGTACGCCATGACAAAACCGGTTAAGTAACTCAGGCCATACCAGCGAATTCCAAAATTTCCTGAAATCTGCCACAAAAAAGGATCTAAACTGTGAACCATATTTTTTTATTACTCAGTTGTTGTTGTTTTAACAGTCGCTTGTTGTGCCTTTAACTCTGCTTTGCAAATATCATTTTTTTCTTCGTACTCATCCTGACGTTTTTGTAAAATCAGTTTGTACTGCTTAAAACGATCCAAACGATCTTTCAAAAATTCTTCGCTTACGCCTACAAGTTCTTGTTTTTCATCGAGACCGATTTTCAATTCTTCTTCTTTATCCGTGACTCGATCGATCGGCTCAGTCCAACGGAGTTTTCCGTCGCCGCCGTTTTTAGGATCTGAAATTTGTAATTTGCAATCTTTCAAAACTCCGTAGAGACCTTTTGATCCAAACTTACGATTTCCGTAAACGCGATCTTCAAGCTCATAAACTTCGTATTGAACTCGGCGAAGCTCTTCACCCATCATTACTTTTCTCTGAACCACCATGTTGCCATCTTTGACGCCAACTTTAGCACCTTCAGAAACATCCTGAGTTTTTTCAATTGATGTATCGATTTGCTCTGCCTTATGCCGAGTGCTCTTACAACCCACAAACAGGATCATAGAACTAAGTAAAACAAAACCTAACGCTTTTTTCATGCTACCTCCGTAGACAAAATTTAAAAAAAGGTTGGCCTTCGACGGCCCAAATGAGTCTTTTAATCTTCTGTCGGAAGAGGGGCTTTAGCAAGCAAAAGGCTTAACGCAGAGAGGCTGCAACTAAAAGGCAAAGCTCAATGATAGCGCCAGGTTAGCCGCACCTAAAACAAACAAGCCGGTGCGCAGATTTGGATCTGGTTCTTGACTCGCACCATAGATAGTCAAAGCGGCGATCGTGGCATAAGTCCACGCACGAATTTTTTCTTCTTGTTCGATACGCGCGTCTTCAGAAGCCGTATAAATTCTCACCAACTCACTTCGCTGAAAATCAGTTAAAGTGCGAGACTCGTTTAAGGCTTCGTAAAAAGATTGGCTTTCGCTGCCGCCAAAATACAAACTTGCACCTCGACCAGCAGCTGCAACTCCAATCGCTTGAGCGAAAACGCAAAAGCCACGCGCCAGTGGATCTGGACTTGAGTTGTACGCAACCAAGCCAATACCCGTCACAACAATGCCGCTAACCAAATAGCTCATGCCCTTTTTTTTATTTTCGGCAACTTGAAGCAAATAACTTCTCTGATATTCGCTCCAAGAAGATTGAGCAGTGGCGATCTGAGTGAAACATAGCGTTTCCAAAAACAGCAAACAAATAAATTTCAAAGTGCTTCTTTGCAAGAAACAAAAAAAGAAGCTCATCATAATTCAAATCCGAATGTCGCCAGGAAGTTTTGAAAAACTGCTTCTTTGTAATCGCCGATCCAAATTTCATTACGATTATAATTGAGACCTAGTTTTCCATTTGCAAAACGCAACATCAAACCCGCAGATTGAGAAATGCGACTCGCAGATGCGGCCCACTCCGTAATTCCGTAACCCCAAACAACGCCCGCACGTACATGTTTTTCCCAAACATCAGGTTTTTCTCCAAGCGTCGTGCCGAGACCCGCTTGAACATAGCCAGTTTCAAGTTTTGATGTCCAAGCTCCCCCCAATTGCCCCTGTGGAGAAGAGGTGTACCCAACAACGGGCTCACTGGTATACGCCAAGTTTGTAAGAATAAAGGAGGCCGACCACGGCGACTCTTCAGGTTTCCAAAAAACTCCGGGTTCAAAATAAACTGCATTCTGTGGAGCGGAGTCGAGCAAACTTCGACCTTCTTCAGCTAACAGATCAAACATCGCTACCTGCGTATTGATGATCTCCCGTCTTAGAAAACGAAACTGCGCTCCGAGACTGAAGTCGTTTTCCATATAGCTCGCAAAAGCTAAATTTACAGATCTCTCTTGAACAGCTTGAACATCCAAAATCGGATACGCTGAATTGCGAAGTATAGAATAAGAATACGCACGCCAAGGGGTTATACTGACGCCCCAAAGACGAGTTTTATAAGTCGACTTCAAGGCACCTTCGACAACTAACTCATTATGATTTGCAAATAAATCGCGAAGAGCCGCCTCGCTCACGTGACCATCAAAAATCGCGCGGAGGTCTTGAATCTGAGTCACATTTTGTCCAAGAGCGCCGTTGATTTCAAACTTCGATTCCGCTTCTCTCGCAAGAAAAGCTGGATTACATGGCAAATTCTCTTCTAAAAGATCCATAGAATAACAAAGTGGTCCAAGTGTTCTTCTCTGAAAATCCGGATCATCTGTTAAATATGTCGGAAAATTTTGAATTGCGAAGACGTCGCCAACTCGAAAGACAATGACAATAAAAAAGAGAGAGGCCAAGAACCACTTCATTTTTCACACTTCAATTCACTGCCCGGAGAATTCATTGCTGCTTCGACGGCAGCAGGTGCCCAGGTCGATGCATTCATATCTTCAAGGTTCAAATCACCTGGAGATAGCATCGCCACCAATGTGCCCTTCGCTTTTTCCAACTCAAGAGCTTTAGACGGAAAAGCTTTTTGAAAGTTATCACTCGCAGAAACAGCCGTCCCGATAATTTCTTTGGTGAAAATCTCGTAGGCTTTCAAATCGAGCTGACAATCGTCCTTAGACTTCATTTGCAAAACAGGTGGCAAGTCACGATGTACAAGGCGTGACTTTACTAGAACTAATTTCATCACCCCCGAATAAAGTTGGGCACCACGATTTTCTGGATTGACCGTAGCCAAAATGTCTAAGGCGGCTCGCAAGTCATTCATTTGCGGTAACCCAACAAATGGAAAAATAGCAAGTTTTCGGAGGGCTTCTTGTAAAGTCACAAAATTCTCAAGAAATTTTGTGACCATTGGCTCAAGCAGGGGATCTGGTTCCTGATCCCCCTGTTTTTGCCTTAAAATAATCAGTGCGGCTTGAACGAGCGGCTTTACTTCTTCTTTTCGATCAAATTGAGCTCCCTGAAAACTCTGAGCAAAAGCTGCAAAGTCCGCCACATGTAAACCACTTCGAGCTACATAGGCCGATGCCAGAGAAATTTTTACCGAATCCACGTTAGGATACTGAGTTATTAGACGAGAAAAATGTTGAACCGCAAGGTCTGGATAACCTCGGTCAATCATTCGATAACCTTCATTCATCTGTGCTTGAAGAGACTCATTTCTTTTCGGATCTTTATGAGCCTTGTCACAGGCCGCGAGGGCCACAAAACAAAATGCAGCAACGCAGCTCCATTGAATGGTAGCTCTCCATAAGGCTTCAAAAAAAGTAAAATCTTTTGGTTTCATCCAACTAGCACCTTGAGCAAGCCTAAGGCCAAACCAAAAAGATCGCCATCTCATCTAAAAGAACACTTTGACGTTAATCAGACCTCAAAAAAAAGAGAAAATTTCAAAACTGTCAAAAAGAGTGACACTCCATGCACGCTTTAAAAGCCCTCGCGGCCAGGCTCCAAAATACCCATGTAAATATTTGAAATGACTTTCAATTATTTGGCGAATTTGCAAGAAATCAGTTACAAGCTTTCAGGTCCGTTTGCAATTGGCCGCAGGTCAATGACCTCTGATTGCAAGTCTCTAAGTTTGGATTATTAAAGTTTGGATTATTAAAAAAAGCTCTGGAGAAAAAGCGTGTTTGAATCGCAAATAAATCATCGAGAAATTTCTCTTGTTCAGGGGCACGAGGCTCCAGCGCTGGACATTTATTTTTCTGAAACTTCGGCTTTAGGAACCTATTCGACGATTGAAGTCTCAATCGATGACTCATCAAAAACTCAGATTGTCGTTGATCAGCACATGGCTTGGCTTGAGGAGTCTTTAAAAGTTTTTTTCAAAGAAATCGTAACTCGCCTTAGTATGAAGCAGATTACAGACTATTTGACCTGGCTTCGCAATAACTCGCGAATGCAATTTAGTCTCGCTACATTTTTAGGGTTGGCTCCTCACAAGGACATTGAGAACACCAACATCTTAAAAGTTTTTTATCTCGACGACATCACCCACAATCAATCACAAAAATCTTTGATTCTTTCTTTGGTTGCTCAAACCTTGATAGAAAAATACACGCAGAGAGAATCTCGCGTGGTAAAGATTGAGGAGAAATACGAGGACAAATCCCACTCAGGGTATATGGTTTTAATCAGATCCCAAATTTCGGGCTATCAGGTTCTCGACTCAGCTTTGGAATTTAAAAATATCGGGCATCATATTTTTTATTCCATGAACGAGAAAACGACACATCAAGGTTCCCCGGTTCTCTGGACGATTAAGAAAAATGAATTTCGTGTTTTGCGCTCAGATTCGGTTTATGATGATAAAGCAAAAACTTTCTCTATCGTGAGCGGAAGAGGGAACGAACTTAATTTTTCTATTCTTGGACGCACGCCTGCCGAAAAAAGATTCAAGGCGGAAGAGCAGCAAATTCGATCCGCAAGTCCAGACGATCTTGTGCCAATTGAAATCGCCTTCCATCCTTTTTGGCGTCGACTCGGACACACGACTCTCCGAATCGGAGAGTCCCTTTATGAACTGTCTTCTAAGGGATGGAAAGTTTATGGCAGTCAGGGCTCGTCGGCTCGAGCTTATCTTTTTAACAATCCATTTTTTAAAGAGCAGTACAAACGTTATTCTCCTTCTGGAATGTCTCCCACATCAATTGGTGTTACAATGTTGGCACCAAAATACAAAGTTGATCAGTTGCAAGTCACCGTACAGAACTTGGTTTCAGCACAAGGCAAAGAGCGAGAAAAATTTAATCTCTACTGGAATAACTGCAATCAAGGAATCATGCGAGTTTTATCAGAAGTCGGCTTTGAAGGCTTCTCAGATAAAGGTTATCATGGGTTCTCAAGTGTTTTAAGTTTTCGTCAGATTTTGATTGATCCACCTCTTCCTCGAATCGGAATTTATCTTTATCCGCTTCCGGGAACAGAAATTTCGGGAGCAAATATCCGAAAGTGGATTCCGAAATTGCTGTACCGTCACAACTCGACTCGACAAGAAGTTGCACGAGCTCTTCCGTCTCTGTATTGGGATGCGGTTGTTTTTTGGGGCAAAAAAACAAGTGACGTTATTTATCGATTTACAAAACTAAGACTTTGGAAAGGTCACGACGGCTACCAATATCTAAACACATAGGCGGGTTTTATGCGAATGATGATTCTAAGTACCTTAACTGCATTCAGTTTGCAGGGGCCTCTGGCTCAAGCGCAAAGTTACGACGATTACAATTTTATGTTAGAGCCGATGGGTTCTATTAAGTCGACGTGCACCGAAGGACACGCAAACAAAGAAAGCAAAATCAACTTAATCCCTCTGATGGATAAATCAGGGAGCAATTATGTTCCCCTATTATTCAAGCTCAAGCTTTGCCTTAAAACTTGGGGATTTAGAAAAGTAAATATCACGGTGAATGTTCCTAAAGAAATTTTCAACCAAAACCTTCTTCTTGGAATGAGCGAAGGAAATGTCCTTAGTTTCTCGGACATTCCTTCAACCCAAGAGGCTGGCCGAAAACTTAAAATCAACCTCACTCGTCTTCCAGAAAAAACCATACGTACACGCAGAGGTCAAAAAACTCAGGCCATTCCATATAGCATGAGCTGGGTCAATGGCGGTGGGAGCGTGAC
>JBFWYS010000011.1:0-19935 GCA_050186175.1 Pseudobdellovibrionaceae bacterium | reverse complement strand
TTTTATAAACACCATCAAGCATATCCGAGCAACTCATCGCTGCACTCATTCCAAGACTCACTTTGTCTTGATTATGAGACTCACTCGAGCGCGAAAAAATTCCGCTTGGAATGGCTCTCTGAATCACCTCTGAAGTCAAAGCGCCAACCGTTTGATGAACTCCCTTCAAGCCGTGATGCAAATGATGTTGAGAAGCATCAATGGAAGAAAAATCCACTAAGTTCGCAGGCAGCTTACGATTGAATTTGTCGCTCACGATCATCAAAACCTGTCGATCCGCAAGATCTGCAATATGCGCCAAATTGATTTTTGTAAAATCCATGGCCTGACATAAGTATCCGCCATAAAAATTTCCACCCATTTCTAAACGAGCCTCATCGTCAATCACTGGATTATCTGTCACACTGTTAATCTCGTGTTCAAGAATCGTCCATGAGTGCCCAAGATTCTCGTGAATAGGTCCCATAATTTGAGGAACGCAACGAAGAGAATAAGGATCTTGAACAAAATCAGTTGTTACCTTGCTATCAACTGAAACCTCTTGGCCTCTTTTAGCCGCATAGTTTTCGTCCCTAAGCAATCGACGAATATGCGCCGCCGATTTTTTTTGCCCGCTATTTGTTTTTGCAATCTCATTGATAAAAACCCCGAATGCCTCTTGTCGACCTTCGAGTAAAAGACACTGCCAAGCCGTGCAAACTTCAACGAGCTCAATTAAAAACTGGGTGAGTTGCAAATTATAAAGAACCATTCCGGCCATCGTCGAAGTCCCATTGACGATCGCAAGGCCTTCTTTAGGTTTTAACTTGTAAGAACCAAGACCTAACTTTTTTAAAACTTCTCCAGCCGGCTGAAGACGATTTTGATAATAGACGTCTCCGTAACCTTGAATCACTTGCCCAAGATACGCCAGCGGAACCAAATCACCACTTGCACCCAAAGATCCTTCACATGGAACTCGCGGAACGATGTCCTGCTCAAGAAGCAAACACATTCTTTCAATGAGCTCAGGACTGACTCCCGAAATTCCCTGGAGTAAAGAATTGAGCCGAATTAAAAACATGGCTCGCGAAGCTTCGACCGGAATGTCACGACCTTGTCCACAACTCAGATACTCAATCAGATTTTTTTGAAGTTGATCCGCATGATCACGATCTACATAACGCGTGCAACTTTCACCAAAACCAGTCGTCACTCCATAGATTGGCGTATTGTTATCAATCAAATTCTGAAGTGCCTTAAACGTAAAACCGATTTTCTTATAAAGATCCGAGCTCACCCGAATTTTTTTGAAGCTCTCACGACGAAAAGTAAAACGCTGCAAACTTTCGACAGACAATTTGCCACTTAAATCTAAAGTCGAATCCAAACTCATGCAGACCTTTCTCGACGAAGAGGGAAATATAAGCAGAATCAGAGACGATGCATGAGCTATTTGCCTCAATTTTAAACGCCTCTGAAGCGCCGCGTCTCGCGCTTCTTCATAGTCCGACTGGAAACCAAACTTAAATAGATTTTTTAAGTTTCGCTTCCAGGTTTGCATGAGTAGGTGAATTGGGGCAGGCTTATACCAATTCAATTGGCGGAGGACCTATGTCGGAAGATATGAGAGCTGAATTAGAACGATTAAAAGCAGAAAACGAAGCCCTTAAAAAGAAAAAAGCACCGGGGACTTTGTCGATGAAAGTCAGTGAAAAGGGTGCCTTGTCTGTTTACGGAATGGGGCGTTTTCCCGTGACTCTTTACAAAGAGCAATGGCTTAAACTTTTGGGTATCGCAGACGATATCCGCAAGTTTATCGACGAAAATAATGAGAGCCTTAAAACTAAGGAGTAGCGTTTCAAAATTCGTTTGGATTTTGCTTTTTTATAAGCCAAAAGACTCCTATAACAGGAGTGGCTTTTGGCTTTGTTTTTTTGAATCGAGGCTTGCATGGCTAAATCAGAAAAAATTCAACTTGTGATTGGCGATAAAAATCTTTCTTCGTGGTCGATGCGACCTTGGCTTGTATTGAAACAATCGGGGCTTGCTTTCGAAGAAATCAAAATTCTCCTCGACCGACCTGAAACTAAAAAGAGAATTCGCGCTCACTCTCCCTCTGGAAAGGTTCCTTGCCTCGTCCATGGTGATCTTAAAATTTGGGAGTCTTTGGCTATTGCCGAATATGTAGCAGAGTTGGCTCCGGGTAAAAAGCTATGGCCCGAGTCACCGGAAGAACGAGCGCTCGCAAGATCTTACGCAGCTGAAATGCACGCAGGATTTTCTTGTTTACGAAGTCAGCTTTCGATGGATCTTCAATTGCGGACCAAAGCTCATCACCTCAATCCGGGAACAATCTCGGATATCGAAAGAATTCTTGAGCTTTGGACCCAAGCCTTGGAGGCCAGCAAAGGCCCTTTCTTATTTGGCACTTTTGGAATCGTCGATGCGTTTTTTGCTCCGGTGGTTTGCCGGTTTGTTTCTTACGGAATTGAAATTCAAAATAAAAAGGCCCTCGGGTATGTGGACAATATTCTTAAGCATTCCTCTATGAAGGTATGGCTTGCCGAAGCTAAAAAAGAAAAGCCTCTGGTTATCCCTTTTATCTAAAACCAAAGAAAAGGATTGAGAACAGACTCAGTGAAGCTAGAGACAAGGAACTTCTGAGGCAAATCAAAAATGATTAAGAACCTTGCGGGCATTGGAAAATCCGGGAACTTTTTATTTGTTTCAATAAACAAGAAAAGAAAACTGCTCTCGCTCGCGAGATCGAAGGAAATCAATAGAATCTGTTTCTAGAGTTCAAAGATTTGTAAATAACCCGACCACTTTAATTCTCAAAAAATGAAACTGTTCTTTGTCAACTCAAGCCGTTTTTGATAGGCTTCGGATATGAAGAGACCCGATTTAGGAATTTATTTAAAAAACGCGCGCGTCGGAAAAGGCAAATCACAGGCGGATGTTGCGCGGTTTCTAAGGCTTCAATCCCCTCAGAGCATTTCTGATTGGGAGCGGAACTATGGTTCATTAATTCCCTTGAAAACCCTCAAAAAACTGATCAAGCTCTATGAACTTGACCCAGCTGAGGTATTTGAAATTCTGTTAGACTACCAACTACGCAGTCTTGAGGCCAAGTTAACGGAAGAGTTTTATGGCCGACAAAATAAGTCTAAAACAAGATCGAGAGCTTAGTCCGAAGTCGGCCCTTTTCGTTCTTTTTATTTTTTCTCTGATTGTTAATTTATATCTGCAGTTATCTAATTCATTGGATATACTCGCAACATTGAGCTGGCCTTTCTCGCATTTTTCGGCTTTTTTTTTATCACTGACTGTGGTTTTTGTAATGGCAGTTTTATTGTTCGCATTTTTTAAATCTCTGCGAATTTCCTTTCTTTTAGTTTTTTTACCTTTGTTTCTCCTGGCCTCCACTTCTCTTATCAAAAAACAAAAACTGGGACAGCCTTTGTTTTTCGGAGACTTTCATGCGGCACATGAAACCTTGCATATTGTAGGTCCTATCCTGAGAAATTCTTGGGGCTTTTTAAGCCTAGCTGTTGCCGGCCTTCTCTTGTTGGCTTGGCTGGCATTTAAGATTCCTCAAGTCCGGGATTACTCTGCAAAGAAGAGAATAGTCTCCAGTTTCATTTCGGTTGTATTTTTATTGCTCATCCTCCTCGCTAACAATCCTGTTCATGAATTTCTTTTCAAAAAAACTTTTACGATTCAAAATTTAAATGCCGAGGCCAGTCTCATTGAGCAAGGAACCTTAATTCATTTTTTCTTACAGGGAACCCAAGGGCAGCTCAATATTCCAATCGGATATTCCGATGAATTCGCAAAAAAACTAAGCGAAACTTTACGGCAACTCACAACTCCGACTGAGTTTGAAAAGCCTGATGTTTTTGTAGTTATGTCGGAGAGTCTTTTTGATCCTCTGATTCTAAAAGGCATTCACTGGAAAACAGATCCCTTGGCATTCACACGGTCTTTGGCCGGAACCGCTTCCTTCAATATTGCTGTCGTTCCTACTTTTGGCGGAAAAACGGCGAATAGTGAATTCGAGTTTTTGACAAGTCATTCAATTCGGTTTCTCCCCGAAGGAACGATTCCTTACAAGAGTCTAATTCCAAAAAATGCCTCGTCTTTGGTAAAAAATTTTAAAGAAAACGGCTATCGAACTATTGCAGTTCATCCTTTTGTTCCCGAATTTTGGAATCGCGAGCAAGTCTATTCGAGTTTCGGCTTTGATCAATTTTTGAGTCTTTCTAATTTTGTTGAGCCCCAAAAACGTGGCCAATTTGTAACCGATAATGCTCTCTTTGGATTTCTACAGAAATCTTTGAAAAATCAAACAGGGCCCGAATTTTATTTTATTGTCACCATTCAGAACCACATGCCCTACGATTTTGATGCTTTTGATATGTCGAACTTACTCTTTGACCCCGAGGGTCTTTCGGACTCAGAAAAAGTGGTTCTAAATTCTTACAGCAATCTGCTAGTTCAATCTGATGCCTTCCATAGGAATTTGGTCGCCTTTTTACAAAAAAGAAATCGGCCCACATTGTTAATTATTTTCGGCGATCACCTTCCAACTTTAATGAATGATTTTGGCGTTTATAAGGGGCGCATTGTGAAGTCGTCAACTCCTCAGGAGTGGACACCCGAGGAGCTCTTAAGTATATACACAACTCCCCTCGTTTTTTGGTCCAACTTTCAGTTTCCTCCTGAGATTGAGCCGTTGGCTCTTCCGCTCTTGGGACCGAGAGTTCTAAAAAAGCTCGGCTTTCCGCTAACTCCTTATCAAAACTTTTTAATGCAAATGAGTGACCAGTTACGCATCGTACATCCTCTTCTACCGCCTCCAGAGGAAGAAAATGTTCAAAGGCAGCTTCATGATTATCGTATTTTGCAGCATGCCTTAATGACTGGAAAGCTCCAGTATTAACTAGATTTAGTGTCTATAAACATGTTATCGCTGAACATTCTTTAGGAGGAAATATGTCTCCATTTTCATTAGTTGTTTTAGTTCTTTCAATGATCGTGTCCGCAACTGCGACAAATACATTTGCAGCGAACATCCCCGAAGAATCTCTGATTCAAAAAAATTATCCAAAAGAGGTTTCGCTGAACCAGGTCGTTAAATTCGTGCCCATTGCAGGTCACCACTTTAATCTTAAGGCTCCGCAAGAGTGTGGAGGCGCAGAACCTCTCAACGCCACTCCGATGGAAATTCAATGTCAATTTGCTGCTGCCGGCGAACAAAATTTAGATCTTAAAATCTGCGATGACAAAGTTACATTTTGTAAGTCCGAGATTTTTAAGATGAAAGTAAAAGGCAACGCAAAAAACAAAACAAAAACTCCCACAGCTTCGGTGTTTAAACCTAAGGGTCAAATTCCTATGGCGAAAGGTTTTTTAGTCAACTCTCCTGACAAGGCCATTGCTCAAGCTAAAAAGGAGAACAAACTTATATTCATCGATTTTTATGCAATATGGTGCCCGCCTTGCAATATGTTCGATGAATTAGTTTTCGAGGAGAAGTCCTTTATCGAAAAATCAAAGCCCTTCGTAAAACTTAAGCTCGATGTGGATTCAGATGTTTCATGGAATTTAAAAAGTAAATTTGCTATTCGTGGTTATCCAACCATTGTAGTAACAAATTCGGATCTTCAGGAAATTGGACGCGTTGTCGGCTACCGCTCGACGGCCGCACTAGGGACTTGGATAGATCAACAAACTCAGAATCGATCTGAACCGTTGGTTGCGCTTTCTGCAAAAAAGGATCTGACTACTGACCAAAAAAAACGCCTCGGAGAGTGGTATTTCGAAACGAAAAAATATGATCTTGCAATTGAACACTTGAGTTCACTTTCTGACACAAGATCTGGCGTTCTTCTTATGCAAGCGAAGATCGACTCATTAGCCAAAGACAAAACTAAAGAGAAAATTGATCTCCTAAAGAAGGCGCTTAATAAATTTCCGGAAGAAGTAGACTCTATTTCTTGGCTCAATGATTTAGTTGAAGCAGATCCTAAAGTTGCGGCCCCTTTCATCGCGAAACTCGATGAACGACTCACCAAAATGGACCAGCAAACGAAGTTAGATGAAGCTGGTTATACAAAAGCCGATCTTTATTCGTATGCAGGCGAGATTTGGGATACGGCCGGAAAAAGAGAAAAATCGGAGGAGTCGTTTTCTAAAGCCGCTGATGCCTATGGCGAAATGGCAAGAAAATCAAATCTCAAATCTTCTCGTGGTCCTAATCTAGAACGCGCTTACTGTTTAAACAAGGCTGGAAGAACCAAAGAAGCCGTCGCACTTTATGAATCGATGGTTGAAGCCTATCCAAAAGAATTTACTTTCAACTTCAGTTACGCAAATGCCTTAAATAAGTTGGATCAAGCTGAAAAGGCACTTCCTTTTTCTGAGAAGGCTGTTGAGTATGCTTACGGCGACAACTGGCTCCGCGCCGTTAGTCTGAATGCGAAGATCAACATGAAACTCAAAAAATTCGACGCTGCCGAGAAAATCGTGAAATCGGCGCTCGAGAAAACAACCGTGCCGACTCAAAATAATCTAAGAACTCCTCAACTCTATTCACAGTTGCAAACTTTGCTAACTGAAATCGAAACAAAAAAAGTAACTAAGTAATGTTTCATTTTACGCTTACTTATCGAGAATGAAGTTGATCCAGCGTTGGAGTCTGATGCGCAGTACGCCTCCTCCTCGATGAGCTAAGCCGAAGTTTATAGCTTAGTGGACTTGAGCTCCCGGAGCTGCATTCTCCTCGGTAGGAGATTCTTGCTCGCCCTCCACAATAGATAAATTGGGGGCATCTTGTTTTTGGCGTTTTTCCATAGCATTTAACGCAGCTTCGCAAATAACTGTCGGAGCATGATCGCCAACGGCCGCCCCGCAATCATTAAAGTTTCCAGCACCTAGAAATTGTAGCAGCGCCTGTGGAGATTCCCATCCTAATTTTTCAATAGGTCCTACAAATGCAAACCACTGACCACCGTCAATCGGGAGTAACGTAATTTTGAGCTTTTCAGCTATTTCCCAGGCCCATTCCATCTCTTTTGAATAAGCACGAAGAGGTCTCTCTCCTTGAGGTGGATTTTCCATCAATGTCTTGGCCCGAGCCCAAACTCGGTAGCCAAATACCTCTTGAGCAATTTTCGCATCGATTTCTCTTCCTGGTCTCATGGAATCCTCCGCTTTATTTTTTAATGTAAAGCTTGAAGATAACGAAAAGGAGTTCAAGGAGTCTAAATAGAATGTGAGTTGTGAAGAAAAATGCAAATTTTTTTGGAGTTTTGTGTAGCATGGCTTTCAATGCTTATAAGTTTTCCTTGGGTGTGCAGAGTGCATCCGTCCATGAGAGGCTGCGACTCCTTGCCCTCGTGGCAGGGAGTCCTAGTTTTTACCAGAGGTTAACGCGGAGGTTGTCCTAAAAAGTTTTTAGGTCCAACTTCTTAATCAAATGATACCCAAATCGAGTCTTTACCAGCCCTGAAATCTCCCCGCCCTTGAGTCCCTCCGCCACCTCGGCAAATTCGGGTACAAACCGCGCAGAATCGACAACCCCCAGATCTCCGCCTGATTTTCCCGAAGGACATTTTGAGAACTTCTTGGCAAGATCTTCGAAGGAGACGCCCTCAGCAATTTTTCTTTGCAGATCCTCGCCTTCGTATTTTTGCTCAACTAAAATGTGAGAAACGTGAATTTTCATAACTAATGCCTCAAGCACTTAGCAAGTGTGGTTAATAGTCGTTCTCGACTTAGAGGCCTTATTAACACACCCTCGCAGCCTACGGAAATACATTTTCAGTCTTCCCTACCGAAATTGCTTTTAAAGAGATCCACCGATTCCAGCCATTGACGACATATATAAATCGATAGACCATTTAAGAGTGAATAGAAATCTCTACCTCTATAACAAATTTTCGCAATTCCCCTTTGGCACCCGGATCTTTTCTTGGGTGGTGTGTACGACCGCACCCTACTTTTCTACCATCAGTCCACATGTCACAAAGTTACAAAATGGGATTTGCGAAATCGAAATGACAAAAAAAAGAAAAGTGACCAATCACTTGGGCACCGTCCACGCAATCGCGATGTGCAATATGTGTGAGCTTTCTGCGGGCCTGGTGATGGAGGCTTCCCTTAATCCCGAGCTCCGCTGGATTCCTAAAGGAATGAATGTTCAATATTTAAAAAAGGCGGAGACGTCTTTAAAGGCCGTGGCCAAACCCAAGCATTCTGTTTTTCAAATTGGTGACAACTCTGTCTATGTTGACGTTTTCGACAAAAATGAAAACATCGTTTTGAAAGCCGAAATTAATATGTATGTTTCGGAACGCCCCGCAAAAAAGGTCTAGTTTATTTTTTTAAAAACGTAGCCTTGACAGTTTTAAAACCCAATCCATGTTTACTTTATGACAAGCATCTTGAGACTGAAAAATTCAGTCTTGGAGGCTATGAACACTTATAGGAGGTTTTATGAGAACACTTTCAAATTATTTTGTTCCTTCAGTTTTCCGTACTGATCCTTTTTTTATGAGTGATCGTATGATGGATGAATTCTGGGGAAGAGAAGATATGAATGACAATCGCAGATCGCAATTTTCTCCCGAAGTTGATATCGAAGAAAATGCAGGAAACTATCTTCTTAGCTTTGATCTTCCAGGTTTGAAAAAAGAAGATATTCAAATCGAGGTCAAAGACAATATTCTCACAGTTTCTGGTGAGCGAAAATGGGAAACAAAGGAAGAGACCAATAACTTAAAAAGATTCGAAAGAAAATATGGCAGTTTTTCAAGATCTTTCACTTTGCCCACTTCCGTCGATGCAAATCGAGTCGAGGCAAATTACGAAAACGGAGTTCTTGAATTGGCTCTCCCTAAATCTGAAGCCGCAAAATCCAAAAAGGTTGAAATTCAATCTGGAAAAGGCGGCCTCTTCAGCAAGCTCGTCGGCTCTAAGGAAAAGCCGACTCCTTCAAGCGACCACTAAACGCTTGTCAGTGAATTCCCCCCCTGAAACCCTCCCTCGAGCAAGGAGGGTTTCGCTTTTCTAATAATTGGTAACAATTATTTATTGAATTTCAGGTCTTAGAGATACAGTCCGCAGCTGAGATTGACGACTCTGTCGCCGTCAGGATTTTCGGCATCATCCACATACTTTAAAAGAACGTCCTGCAGCTCCTTTTTCATTTTTAAAAGATCGGACTTTTGCACACAAACGGAAGATGTAAAAAACAAGTGTTCATTCGAAGAAATATATTGATCTGAAGCTTTTTTTGCTTCCTCTAGCGAGTTTTGATACAGAGCTTTGAAAAACTGATCCTTTGAACCCATCGCCGAAAAGTGAAAAGTGTCGGCTGTCCACCTTCCATTTGTAAGATCCTTCGCAATTCCGACGTGCTTCATTTCTTCGAGAGCGGCCGACACAACTTTTGCGTTGAGGCCTGTTCGCTGATAGATTTCTTCCAGCGTTGCGCCTACACCTACAGCTCCCAAAGCGGCATAGATTTTTGCCAAATGAGGAATTTTAAACAGGCTAGAACTCTTACGAGAATCAGTCCAATTCATTCGTGGAGTCTTGCGAAGCAAATTTTTTCTCAAAATTTTAAGCTTCTCCTGAATTCGATCTTTGCTCCAAGCTTCAAATATTACATCTGGTTCGTCTAGCGCAACAAGCAATCGAAAATACTCTCGCCATTCGGCTGACAACCCCAGTGCGTGGGCAAACTGCGGAAGTGTTTTAGCTGTCAACCTTCTTTTACCAACAGTGACATCACGAGGATAACTGCGCGATTGAAAGCCCGCTTTACGACCAAACTCAGCAAATGAGATAGGCCTTTTTTTAACTGGATCGACAAAGGAAAAATACTCTCCAAGAAAGGCTCGGTAGTCAGGCGCCTTCACGAGTTTTTCAACGTCAATTTGAATGCGGGTCTTTGTCATGCGAAATTAATTTCCTACGCTAAATCCAGGTTGAGCGTGAGAAATACGATCTACGCCGCAAACAAGCTCAAGTTTTTTTCTGTTGCTTTTATCAGTGAACTTATAATTTCCGAAGCCATCTAAAGCGCGCAATTCAAATTGCTTAGGCTTAAGGATGCGCGGACTTCCCATCTGACCATCTTCGTTTCTTCCGATCAGCGCATAGTCATATTTAATATTTTGAATGGTACCGGCTTGTATGCTTTCTTGAAGAGCGTGGACTTCACGATCCGTTCCTAAACCAACAACATATAGCTCAATATTCGGCTTGCTTTCATCGAGACAATTGAGGATCAACTCGTTCTGTGTTTCTGCCATAGATGAGACAGAGGTCAATACAAGCAAACTTCCTAACAATAAATTACGTACTTTCATTTTATTCTCCTGTTTTAAAAGACTGTAAGTGGCTATTCAAATTGAGATTGATATACGGTGCCACAAAGTTTTTCGCAATAGGCTTTGAATTTTTTAGCAACGTTTTTGTAGTCATTTGACTACAATCTCGAGGGCGCGAAACTAAGCGGATTCTAGGCCCTAAACCGCCTCTACCCTTTCGGGGTGTACATTCGTTGTTAGTCGGGCTAGCTTAATATTGATGACGTTATTATTTTTATTATCAGCAATTGCTTTTTTTTCGCATGCCAAAGATGCCGAGCCTCATTTTAGCCCCAAAGAATCTGGCTGCCTGATCTATAAAGACCTTTCAGATCCTAAACAAATCAAAACATTTGGTCACAACTGTAAACTTCAAACACCACCATGCTCAACTTTCAAAATCACTCTTGCCGAGCTTGGATTTAAAAACGAAAAATTGGAACCTAAGGGTGAAATTTTTAAATGGGATGGTAAAATAAGAAACCGTGAGTCCCTTAATAAGGACCAGGACCTTTCGAGTTGGATGAAAGATTCTGCGGTTTGGGTCTCTTCTATCGTCGTGAATCGCTTGGGCCAGGAAAAAATTCGATCTGAGCTGAAAGATCTGTCGTACGGAAATGCTTCAATTGGCCCTGATGAATTTTGGATCAAAGGCCCTTTGAGTCTATCTGTTGAAGAACAAATCTCCTATTTATCTCGAACGAATAGCAAACACCTTGAACGGTCTATCCAACTTTTACCCGAGGAGAAGGTGGGCGCTCTCTCAGTAAAAGGAAAAACAGGGTCTTGTTATATCGGGGATCCTCAGAAAAGGCAGCAAATAGGCTGGTACATCGGAAGAGTTAAGTCTGCAGATCGAGAATATGCGTTTGCATTGCGGTTCATCAATGAGAAGAACAGTAAAACTGATGGTCCGGCGGGTTTTAGAGCCAAAGAATTATTTCTAAAGTGGCTGCCACGCTCAAATTAAGACTAGCAGCTAAGTTTTCGGCATCTATCATATTGATTTCGATCGAATATGGTCGCATTGGATTTGAAACATTTTCTCACAATTGTAATCGCGATCCAAATGAACCGTCATTTGGATATGTTTGTCTGGGATAATTTGAGAAGAAGATTTATCGAGCTTCATTGGCCCTGAGTAGGTGCAACCGAAGTACAAATGACTTTGGCCTCGAGATTCGCTGGCGTCCTCACGTCAAACAAGTAGTCGTAATGAAGCTCTTCGTTAAGCCTAGGGAAATAGCCTACGATTCCGAAAGTCTCTAATATTGTCGGGTGGTAGCCTTCAGGTGCGCTCCATGCATCGCCACTGAGACTAAAAACAGCAAAGCGATTATAAGAATTAGGCTCGGCAGGAATGAACCTGGTCAACGCATTTACGACCCGTGGCTCACTCTTGAGCCACTCCATAATGGGATACAAGCTTAGTCTCGGACTGCTCCCATAAAAATCTCCCACATACGCCACTTCAGTACTATATCCAGGAAATGCCAAGCGAACAAGATTCGTGCAGTGCCTTTCTGCCAATTTCAATTGACTACTGCCTTGTCCGTATATGAGTCGACTCACAACAAACAAACTGGTTAGAGTGGGAGTCGAGTGATAAGGCGTTTTAAAGTGAAGAGTAGGAATAATGGTAAAAGGAGAATCTGTTTCACAAGTTTCGTATCTACCATTGATTTCCGCTTGAGCTTTAATCTTTCCTCGGTAGGAAGGGATCTCCTCAGCCATTAACTTCACATATTTGTTAAGGTCTAGGCTCACAGAATCTTCGATTGAAAATCCGATCAGCTGACCCCTGGTCGCGCCCTCTGCTGTAACATTGATTATTGCGTTTCCATCTTTGTCAGCGAAAGCTTCTATACTGCAAGAATCTTTTGCAAATGCTTTTGAAGCAAATAAAATGAAGGCAACTAAAAGAACATTAGAAATTAAGTTTTTCATCGAAGCCTCCCGGCATGCCCCCTGATCCAGCTGAAATATTTGTAGGGGCGGCAGAGCACTTGTTAAGCGATCTCACAAGGCAGGTCAATCTTCTTGTTAATTTCGGGCAATGGCCGACCCACTGGTTCCATAGCAGTACCCCATCCCATAATACCGGATGTGAGAATTCTGCTGGACAAAGAGCAAGAATTTAATTTTGAGAAATGCGCACTCATTTTTCATAATCAAAGATAAGCTTTAAAAAATGCCACAGCTTCCCACAAACAAACTTAACTCATCGTTGAGTTACGAGACGGCGCTCGTTGCCCAAGGTCAATTTGATTTTTATTGAGAATAAATATTCTTTTTATCGGTTCAGGTTTCTCTAAATCTCGCCGAAGTAAGTATCCATGAAAAAGACTGATTTCATTTTTGCAGTGGCCATCGTTTTTTTGACGATCCTTTTTGGGATGCTGACAGAAGCCCTAAGCAAAACTGAGACTTCACCACGAGTCTCAGTTTCGGAATCTAAATTATCTAAATAGTGTCAACTTTCTACTCAAGACTCTCCGCGATTTTAATTTGCGCTTCTACTTTTGGGATCGCTTCCGCCGGTGCAATTTGCGCAAGTCGTCTCAAGATGGCTTCGCCTCTTCGTCCCAAAGATTCGACGAATGCTCTTTCGTTTAGGGCCGTCGTCGCAATCGCGGTTTTAAGCAATTCGGCTTCTTCTGTTGCGTGCAAAAACTCAACTCGACCGATAAGCACTCTCACATTTTCCGAAGGCTCCGGAGTCAATGTCATCGGCAAGATCGCGTCTGTTTCATTCCGACTCAAGACATAGAGCACACGATATCCCGGAGTTCTAAAGTAACTTCTCTCCCAAGTGTTGAGCATCGCGACCGCTTCATCTTTGTAAAGTCCTGTTTCAACTAGAGACTGAACGATTGAAGATTTAATCTCGCCGATGGCCTCAGTAAATGGACGCGCTTTGCCCGCGAGAGTCGAGATATCTTTAACTGGATAACTGTACATTTCTTGAATTGATCCAACACGACTCATTGCCAGTTTTTGGCCTGTTGAATAGACGACGAATGCCGCTGGAATTTTAGGCCCTCTGTTTTTCAGAACGATGACATCTGGAGTTTTCGCAGTGGAAGTGATTTGCAATTCGGTTTCGAAGTTTCCGAGACCACGATAGAAAACAAATTTTTCGACTTCATTACCCACCTTGATAAAATTCGATGCTGTTTCACGTGCGGGGGCATAAACGCTGTCGGGAGAAACCGCGGGAGGAGTTTCCTGAGTGGTTAGGATCTGCAGATTATAGTCTACTCGCCCGTTAGCTAACGCAAATGCGGGACGACGAGGCGCAAAAGACTGCGGTGTCGGATAATATTGCGAAATAATTCCAGCAGGAAAAAGAATCGACATATTCACAACCGTAGGCTCTTTTGCATAAAAATAGACAACGGGAGTTTCCATTTTTTGGGTTACATGAATCCCGTTGTCACTTCGATAGAAACGATCATATTCGTCACAAGGAATCTTGCCACAAACGGGCCTTGGGATCGCTCGCCCCAACTCTCCACGAAGATCACGAGTTGAAACAAAGCTCGGAAGCTTTTCTTCTTCGTGATGAAGACCTCTCATTGCGACTCCATTTGAGCCTTGCAACGAAGTAAAGGTTCCCCACTCATGCATGATGTAACCCGAGGGTTTGGCGAAAGACGCCTGTATTGTAGAAATAAAGGTAAATAAAAATACGAATAAGATACGTCCTTTCATGGGAACCTCCTTTTAGTGGTCCAAAGCTAACAAAATTGCATCGTTTAATAAAATGATTTGATTTCACTCCAATTGTTCTGTATTACTCATCATGTTTTTTACCAAAAAAAGAGGTTTTATGAAAACAGACCAATTACAATATTTTGTTACAACAGCTCAAATCGGGCACCTCGGTAAGGCCGCCAAAGTTCTGAATATTAGTCCCAGCGCCATCAGTCACAGCATTGCTTCACTCGAAAGCGAACTCGGGCAAGCTCTGTTTTTGCGGCAGTCTAAGAAATTAGTTCTCACGAGCCATGGCCAAGTTTTGCTCGAAAAAGCGCGTGTCGTTTTGGATGACCTTCAGAAAATTAAGGAAGAACTTTCGCAAAATGATTTGCAATATCAAGGTACCCTCAAGATGGGCGCCACCCACGGCCTCCATTCTTTTATCTGGAGTAAGTCTCTCGATGACATTCAGACACAGTTCTCAAAAATAACCTTTGAACTCTATAGTCTACGATCTGCTTCTGTGGTTGAAGAGACTTTAGCTGGGGACTTGGATGTTGGAATTTGTTTTAGTCCACAGTCTCATCCAGATTTAAAAGCGACGGTTTTGCATTCAGGAAAACTCTTGTTCGCATGTCGCAAGAATCACCCAATCTTGGAGATGACAGAAAAAAAGAAGATCGAGTTCATGCAGGAGATTCCTCATTGTGCTCCAAAAGCCTTTAAAGGAATTGAATCCTGCGAAAAGCATCCGATTCTTCAAAAAATGGGGATCACTCCAAAAGTAGGAATGATCTTTGATAGCTACTCAGTGGTTATTGAGTATCTTTTACGATCAGACGCATGGACCTTACTCCCTGATGTTTTCGTCGCACAAAATTCAAATCTGGTTCCAATCTTTAAAGATCAGGAGAAACCGACGTATCATATTTCAGCTATTTCGCATCGTGGACGATTTCAATCAAAGCCTATCCAACTTTGGATGGAAAATGCCAAGGAACAGTTTGAGAAATATACTCTTTAATCTGCTTACCTAACGCTGCAGGCATCTGACTCGTAAAACTCAAGCGGATATTCATTGGTTCCCAAAATTTCGGTCAGCTTTGCTTCGATATCGGGGACCGTACTAGAAATCACGACTTTTGAGCCTTCTTCCTCTTTATCTTCTGTGACCTTAAAAGAGAGCTCCTTGCCGTCGGTAAGCAAAAAGGTCAGAGCTGATTCTGTTCTCTTAACGGAAACAACCCCCTCGATATTCCCTTCCGCTGTTGCACTGAGAGAACCACGCACATAGGGACTTCCCCTAACACGGCTCAAAAGTAATTGGCGTTTGATCTTGTAAGCACCGTCTTCTTCATAAACCGTGAATTGAGAATACTTCTCGTCACAATCGAGCAAAGATTTTTTGGTCGCCACTGCATTAATGGAAAAAAACAAGACGACTCCAGCAACCATCAACTTCTTCATAGAGACCCCACGATATTGGTAGTTAAAACAAGACAACTATAAATCGAAATCTGCAAATCTTCCAGCGGATGCGAAGTTGTGATGAGGACTACAAACTTAATTTGAAAATTATATTTTATCGACAAAGTTCATTGGCGTCATTGCGACAATAAGCCCTAACTGAATCAGTTGCCCTTCGGGACGAATTTTAGCCTCGCGAGCAGATTGAACCGAAAGTTGGTCACCCCGTTGAGACAACTCCTCGATAAATTCCATAATCTGGCTTTCGGTCAGAGTCAGATATTTAAGTTGAAAAAGACTCTGCGAGGATTTCGTTCTTCCCTTTAAGGCCGAAAGACTTTTTACGATCACCTTATGTCCCCACTCCTTGCGGATATAGTCCAGCAGCGGCCCTTCCCCTACCCAACGCACAAGCTTCGTGTGCACTTTTTTAAAGGACTGCCCTTCTTTCCAGCGAATCAGGTTTAACTCATCGAGCCTTCGCAAGTACTTTACAACCTGAGTGTGACTCAAAGAAAATTGTGTCTTTACTTTTTCGAGATCTTTTCCTTCAACCGCGATCTTCCAATAAAACGAAAAAACATCGAAGTTTTGAATAAGATCTTTTTGCTGTTTTTCAGAGAGCTCGATTTCTTGAACGCTCTGCTGATTAGCAAGCCCTTCAAACTCCGAAAGGCTCAATCCTAAAAGATCGAGGATCTTTTGCAGACGTTCAAAAGAGATATCATTTGAGTTCAGAGCTTTTTTAAGACCCGATTCCGACATCGTCATTTTTTGCGCGAGATCAGAATAACGAATCTTTTGCCTCTTAAGTTCTTGCTTCAAACACTGAATATAATTTTCGGTCCTGGCCATACGACCTCCCTTTGGCTCTTGTAGGATCCCAGAGTATCATAAAAAAGTGCCTAAATGCGGTACTTTTAATATCAAACTTTAATATAAGAGACCAAAGATCGATACTTATCTGACAAGGAACCTTATCAATGAAAACAAACAACTCTTTATATCTACAAACTCGCAGGAACCAATTGGCGAAGAATCTCAAGAACGGTCTATTAGTCCTTAGCTCTTCAGGTGCTAAGGTCGTGAAATCGCATTTTTACTACCTCACTCAAATGGAGGCGAGCCAAGACTTTATAATCTTAGGAGTTGAAAACGGAGTACTCAAAGAGCAACTCTATTTTCGAAAGTCTAGAACCAATCGAGAAATAATTTGGGACGGCGCCGAGCTCAATGACCAAGGAGTTCGCGACACTCTTCAAGGCCTCGAACTTCGGACGCATCTGCAATTTCAAGAAGCGCTGGTCGATCTCATCAGCAAATACACAACATTTTGGACCTGCCTCGGAGACCAAAATGATTTTGATCAAGAGCTTTTAAAACTTCTCAGACAAACGAAGAGAAATATTTTCTTTGAAGTTTGTGATGTTTCATCCGAGCTTTCAAAACTTCGAATGATAAAAGAAGACCTCGAAGTTGAAAAAATTCGTAAGGCTTGTCAGATCTCAGTTCATGCGCACAAGCATTTACGCCAACAATTCAAACATGGCGGCACTGAACTGCAGATGGCCGCCCACTTCGACTGGCAAGTTAAAATGCAAAGAGCGGAGGCTCTCGCTTACAACACAATTCTCGCCGCCGGAAAAAACAGCACTTATCTTCATCATGAGCCAAGTCAGGACGAACTTCGAAATGACGAGCTCGTCCTTGTCGATGCCGGCGCTCAGTGCGATCACTATTGCGCCGATATCACTCGGACTTATCCAATTTCAGGAAAGTTCACGCAAATTCAAAAAGAAGTTTACGCAGTTGTCTTGGAGGCACAGAAAGAAGCTCTTCGTGCAATTCATCCAGGAACCACACTCGCCAAAATCCATGATGCCGCTCATCGAGTGATTGCTGACTTTGCAAAGTCAAAAAATGTAGAGGTTGCGGATATTTTTCCTCACAAAACTTCGCATTGGTTGGGTCTCGATGTTCACGACGCCGGAATTTACGAGGAGAAATTGCGAGCCGGAATGGTTTTTACGGTAGAGCCTGGGATTTACTTTCATCCGTTTCTGACTAAAAAAAATGAGAAATATGAGGGGATTGGCATTAGAATTGAGGATGAAGTTTTGATTACGGAGACCGGATATGAGGTGCTTACAGATGGTTTGGCGAAGGATATTGTTTAGCTCTGGCGGCCATGGATGGCGGCAGAAAGGCGTTCTCACGGATGGATGCACGATGCGTGGCTATCACTGCTGTATTCCACGCAAACTCGCGAATCACCGAGCCCGATTCTTTTCCTTGATACTTGAGTAAATTGAAAAACCGATAAAGAGCGCCCCGATCAATCCCGTGATCAGCTCGGGAATTGGGTACACCACGCCCACAAACATAATTACAGCTAGAGCACCAACAGCGTAAAAAGCTCCGTGCTCAAGATACTTAAAAGCATCGAGTGAACCCTTTTCTACCATCATGATTGTGAGACTTCGCACAAACATAGCGCCAATACCCAAACCAACCGCGATGATAAAAAGATTATTCGTAATCGCAAAGGCTCCAACAACTCCGTCGAAACTGAATGAGGCATCCAAGACTTCGAGGTATAAAAACATACCGATGCTAGCTTTTTCTAAATCTTTCTGAGCGGCATCTGGAATTTGTAAGAAGGCACCAATACCATCAACCGCGATGTAAGTTAAAATCCCAGCAATACCTGCATACAAAAATGGAACCGTGTGATCAGGTTCAACAAATCGGCTCATCACATAAACCATGATCAAAGTAATTCCTACTTCAACTGCCTCAAGCCGTCCCAAAGTAACAAGAGGTTTCTCGATAAAAGCGATCCAATGATTTTCTTTGCTTGCATCGAAAAAATATTTGAGCGCAACCAACAACAGGAACGAGCCACCGTAGGCTGCGACCTCATGATGAACGCTCATCATGATTTTTGCATATTGCTCCGGAGATTTTGCGGCCAAAATCAAAGCTTCAACAGGCCCGAGATGAGCGACAACTGCAACAATCAAGAGAGGAAATACCAGACGCATTCCAAAAACCGCAATCAACATACCCCAAGTCAGAAATCGATGTTGCCATTTCGGCGTCATATCTTTGAGAACCGTTGCATTTACAACAGCGTTATCAAACGAAATCGAAACCTCAAGGACACTTAAAATACTACAGATCACCAGCGCTTGAAACGCTCCCTCGAGAGTTCCCGAGTAGTAATACCCGATGAAGGCTCCCAAAATTAATCCAAGAAATGTGACAAGAAACGAACTTCGAAAATATTTAAGATCGGCTAGATTCATTTAAATATTGTCTTTGCCTCTCTGAGAAGAGTCAAATTAAGTCTTATGTTTCGTGATTTATTCGTCTGCTTTTTAAGCAAGCCGTTTAAGCACAAGCCAAAGCTCCCCTATTTCTTAAAATAAAGGAGCTCTTCTAGACATCTATTTCGGAATAAGGCCCTTCTTCTTAGCTTTCACAAACTTCGAAATCTCTTTAATTCGTTTCATTCTCAGAGCCCGCAGGCGAGGATTCTTACGAATCGCGATCGACATCAACTCTCTCTGTAGTTTTTGATAACTCTCCCATTCCCGCTCTGGCAACTCGCCCGTATCAAGGGATGATTTTATCGCACAGCCTGGTTCCGTTTTATGCAGACAATCCGTAAATTTACATTTTGTCTCGAGCTCAACGATATGCTCAAACTGAGAGTTTACACCTTCGTCGTTCTCAATGAGAGGCACCGTTCGAAGCCCCGGAGAATCCAAAATCCAGCCGCCAAAACGAGACTGATAAAGATGTCTTGCGGTCGTAGTATGACGTCCTCTTCCATCTTCCTCACAAATCGCCTGAGTAGCCGCAACTTCGCCTCCTACAAGAGCATTGCTCAGAGTGGATTTTCCAACTCCTGATGAGCCCACTAAAAGAGCAGACTTACCGGCTGGAATTAATTTTCCAACCTCATCGACGCCAGTCGTATTAAAAACCGAAACCCCGATCACAGAAACAAAAGGAAGTTGCTCTCGTAAACTTTCAAGAACTTCATTGGCGTCTACCAAAAGATCAGTCTTAGTCAACACAACTATTGGTGTTGCGCCGCTTGACCAAATCAAACTCAAGTATCGATCGAGACGATTGAAACTTAAATCCGAAGGCCCTTCAGAAGAAGCCGAGCTCGCAACCAAGACAAAGTCCATATTACAAGCCATACTCTGCTCTGAATCCAAACTGCCTCTTACCAACTGAGACTTTCTCTCCAAGACTTTTTCAATTCGCACCAGATCATTGTGATCGCCCTCACCCACGACCCAGTCTCCGACACAAGGTAAAAAGCGAGGCGCGAGGCTCTGAAATTTACCAGATAAAACCCCACGAATAATTTTTCCGTTTTCTAAAAGCA
>JBFWYS010000010.1:0-20322 GCA_050186175.1 Pseudobdellovibrionaceae bacterium | reverse complement strand
TTCACCAAAATAGGTCTTAGTGGGCTCAACACAGTTGAGGAGTTTCATCACTACGGTCAAAACTCCATCGAAGTGACCGGGACGATCTTTTCCGCAATAGAGAAGGCTCGTTTGGTTTTCTGAAACCTTGTATCGATAATTATCTGGATACATGGATTCAAAAGTTGGCGCAAAAATAAAATCCACTTTCATTTTCTCAGCCAAGGCCAGATCCGATTCCCAAGTGCGAGGATAATTGGTCAAATCCTTAGGATCATTGAACTGGGTTGGGTTCACGAAAATACTGAGCCCTAAAACTGAATTCTCTTCGCGAGCTCTTTTCAAAAGTTCAGCATGTCCTTGATGAAGAGCGCCCATCGTAGGCACAAAGCCCACAGTTTTATCCACAGTCTTCCTAAAATTTTTCATTTCAAGAGGAGTGTTTAAAATCTTCATTTGTAGCTCTCTTCTGGAGTCGGGAATTTTTTCTCGACGACTTCGTTGTGATAAGTAGAGATAGCCTCGTGTAAAAGGGAGTAGCCATCTAAGTACTTTTTTAAAAATTTAGGTTTAAAGTCCTTGTTCATCCCGAGCATGTCTTGCAGAACTAGGACCTGACCATCGCAGTGCGGACCGCCGCCGATTCCAATCACAGGAATAGTTAGTTTTTCGCTAACTTCTTTAGCGACGTCGGAAGGAACACATTCAAGAACAATGGAAAAACATCCAGAGTCTTCAAGCTTCTGAGACTGATCAACCAAAAGTTGCGCTGCTTTCTTTTCTTTGGCCTGAACTTTAAAACCACCGAGCATATGAATTGATTGAGGGGTCAGGCCGAGGTGTCCCATAACAGGAACGCCGGAATCGACCGTGTGGCGAATCAGGTCAAAATTTCCGGCAGCACCCTCGAGCTTGATCGCGTGAGCTCCGGCTTGCATAATTTTCTCAACTGCAGTCATATTTGCAGTCAAAGATTTTCTATAGCTCATAAAAGGCATGTCGCCGATTAAAAATTTATTGGGAGCTCCTCGAGAAACCGCAGAAATGTGAAGGGCCATCAAACTGACAGAAGCTTTTAGAGTTGAGGGATGACCATGCATGACCATGGCGAGTGAGTCGCCGACAAGGACACAATCAATCGGAGTGTCCGAAATAATTCTAGCAGACCAATAATCATAACAGGTGATCATTGAGATCTTGGCCTTACGATTTTTTTTGTCTTGAAAATCCAGGATTGTCATTTGGGACCTCCGGAAGCATTGAGAGTCGCAGTTACAAAAGCTTGGTAGACAAATCTAAAAGGATCGCCTTGCAAAGCTTCTAAATTCTTATCGATGGTAGCAAAATCCCGTCGGGCAAGTGGACCTGTAAGAGCATCTCCAGAATTTTTTTGTAAGTTCGCAGATATTTGCTGCAAGTAAGGAAATAAAATTTCTTTTGGAAGAGAGAGTTGGCTTTCAAATTCAGAAAAAGTTTTTTTCCACAAAAGAGAAGTAAAGTTTCCGGAGAGAACACACAAGGCATGATACAAAGCTTTTTTATCCACAGGAATTTCGTAATTCGCATTCCCTAAATGTGGAAAAAGCTGTGAAAATGGTGGGCTTCCCGCAGATAAAACAAAGGCCATCTTTTTGTAGACATCGAAATCGTAAAGTTCATTCGTAAATGTCATTAAAGGATGAGCGGCAAAAACTCCGCGTACTTCCAAGGCTCCAGAAAGATGAATTAAACATTTCCCCTCAAGAGCCGGAGTTTTTTCAACAAAGCTAGCGATTTCAGAATCGGAGATTGCAAGGATCACGTGGCTGGCCTGGGCCAACATAAAATCGAGCATTTTTGAGTTATTAAAATCAGAAGGATCTCGGTACCAGCGATAAAAAGGAATTTGTGAAGAAAGGAGCTGAAAGTAGTGAACGAGGTGTTTTGCAGCTCGGCCGTTGCCAACGATTAGATAAGATTTAAACTCTGGTACCAGTCCCATGGATCTAGTCCTTTTTTCCTTTATATATAAAATCAGTCTCTATTTTGTAAGTCCCCTTCACGGTGAAGTGATCGAGGCCTACTTAATCCCAACGGATATAAGCTGATTGCATCCATAAGGCTATACTATTGCGCGTTAGATGACAACATCTGCTCCAGTTTTAGGCCCCGGGGCGAGGAAAAAAATCGGCAGAAATTGTTTACCGCTCACAATTTGACCCCAATTAAGCACCCTGTTAAGCCTTTGCATTATGAGAAACAAAATCTTTTACTTCATTGGAGCTGCTTTTGTATTGGCAGCCGGTATTTTTTTAGCTGTTTACTGGGGCCTTACTCCAAAACCAGTCCCAAAAATAAAGCTCAGCCAGTTTATCTCTTCGGAAGAGGTTGCCTCTTCGGTTCTCCTAAGACTCCGCAACGAAATAAAAGATGCTCCAGTTTTATTTTTAGGAATCTGGCCAGAAGAGCCTTTAAGCTTCGAAGTGTGGTCCTCGATCGTATCGCAAATTCAAACGAAGGAAGAAAACGAAGGTCTAAAATACGACGCCATCATTATTGATCCACAAATCATCGAGATGTCCCCAACCACGGTTTGGCCAGAACACGAAACCGCAAGCTTAATGAACCACTACGAACAAATCACCCAAGGATTAAAAGCCGCGAAAGATGGCAACAAGCGACTTATCTTTATCGTCCCATCAACTCACAGTTCGCAAATCATTCAGAATAGTCCCATCGACCGTTTGAAAGACGAGTTGAAGATTCAAGTCACCTCGTTCTCGATCGCACCTTTCGTTTTAAGCGCGGCCGAGTTAAAAAACAGTCCTGTTCCTTGCAAAGGGAATATCGACGAAAAAGTTGGAACGAGCGCTTTTGGCTGTGCAATTTCGTATGTATCTCAGCTGAATCGGAATAAGGCCGTGAAATTGTCTCAAGATAAGATCACGGGATTGATGAGTCAGTTTGCGCTTAAGGATTACATGTTGTTTTTGCGGAGATAGTATCTCTGGCCTATTCTTTTTTACATTCAAGTGGAGCTTTGATCTGCACTAATTTTTCGCGGCTGGTATTGAGCGACTCGCTAAGTGACGTTCGTATCTTCCTTAAGTCTGTCAGATAATCTTCTGACGCGCGGCCGAGGATGAGGCGGTTTAAGGCCCAAAGCAGTCTGTCGTTTACTGCTTGAGCTTCGCAGAGAGAAAGACGTTCGATAAAAGAAATCTCACTGGCAGACTGTGCACTCTGAACGGACTCTGAAACAGTTTTCATAAAATCTATTACCTCTCTGTTGAGATAATTAATTGCATTTCCGTGAATCGAGAAAGCACGCGAGACCGCGGCTTCGTCCCTCACGATCGCAGATAAAATTGTGATGTGCCCCATGTTTATCATGCTATTTTCAAACTGAGTGCCCAATGTCCTAGCCACCTGACAGTTTCTAGTTTGAAGTTGGCCTTGATCACAAGTCGCCACAAATTCACGAGTAATCATTCCAAAATCGCGCGCGGAGCCGGCATGAGCAGTTGCACATAGAATGAATGATAAAGAAAATAAAAGCGTTTTCATAATAATCTCCTCATGCGCCTTAAGAGCGCTATTTTTAAGGAAATATTAGCAGGGGGCATGCCAAGGGCCAGAGCCTTCAAGAGCAATTCGCCAAAGTTTGTCGTGTACAACGGTTTAACAGCATGACGAAATTTGGCCTTTTTTATGAATTTTTCATACGCATACGAACTTCACGCTGGAATGATTAACCCTCAATCTCGTGTGAAAGCATCTTCCTCGGAGCACGAAAATACGTTCTCGGAGAAAGCGCGAGCAGATCGCTGATCTTTGCCATATAGATACATGCGTAACGCTCCACTTGGTGAGCAAAGTAACTTTCCTCGTTGCCGGCTCTCATGAGCTGACCCCAGTTGGAGTTATAAAAAGCCTGCTGTTTTTTAATGAGCCCTGAAATTTGAGAGTCGATCTCGCCGATTTTATCTTGAATTGACTCGAGAGCTGCTTCGTCGACCGGGACGCCAGTTTCGATTTTTCGGGTCATCATTTCGGTGACGCTGTCTTCGAATGGTTCTTTGAGTTTCATTAACTTTTCGATTTCGTCGTTAATAGGATCCGCTTTGCGATCGTTTTCGACCTCTTCGTCAAGTTCTTCGATCACCATCGCAGTTCTCCAGTTGCAATCCTTTTTCAAGCGTAGGATATCGCCGTAAATATGATCTCCGATATAGAGAATATCATCTCCTTCGATTTTCATATCGTTTGCAAAAGTCATCGCATTTCCGCCTTGGTAAATGCCTGGTTTCAATGTTTCTCCGTAGTTGGTCATGGTGCCATCTGCCGGATTGATTTTGAGATATTTTGATTCGTCGTAGAAGAAGCGCGGCTTTTGAGCAAGCGTAATTACAAACTCAAATACGTCCATCCATGATTTGTGTTCTTTTAAAAATGGATTGATTGCATAATCCAAAAGCAATTTTGAATAATGGAAATCCGAGTTTGTCGCGATAAAAAGTTTTTTGCCATGCTTTTTGTATCTCTCAAGACCGGCAACTGTTTCTGGATCTTTTAAGATGTATTCATCTAAGTTGCTGCGAACGACAGTTTTTAAGCTGCCATCTCTGTGAGATTCATCGAGTGCAAACAAAACATCGTCTGCAAGCGCCGAGTAATCCGGAAACTTTGCTTCTGGATTTGCGTCCTTTAGATCGACGAGTTGAGCATAGAGAGTTGCGAGCGAGAGAGAGAAGGCCGTATCAACAGCCATGTATTCTTTGTCACTCAAATCAATGTAGGTCGATTTATAAAGTTTTTGCTGAGTTTTAAAATCAATAACTTTTGTTCCATGAAAACTTGCGCGAATCGCACTGTGACGATTTACCTTTAACAGATTTCCATGTTTTTTATCGACAGCAAGACCACGAACTGCAAAATTATTGTCAAACGGGAGCTTGCGAATATAGTCCGGGTAGCCTTTGCTCGTAACTAACTTCTCGATCATCGTTCTGTGAGAAAGCGCCTCGAAGTTTGCAGTTTTATAGCGGATCAGTGTGTGATCCATATCAAAACCGATGTACTTGATTTTTTTTAAGTTGAGAGTGCGATTGACGTAAACTTTAGGTGTCATTTTTATAGAGGCCTTTGCAGCATTATTTCAATGCTCTAAATCATAGAATTTGATTTTTAGAAAGTAAAGGTCCCGAGCATTGACGCCTGCCAAATCAAAATGAGACTCTGGGCGCTATGCATTTTGAGCTCTCCAACGACCAAAAAAACGCCTTAAATCTTCTCCAGTCTGGGGAAAACGTCTTTTTGACGGGTGGCGCAGGTTCAGGAAAAAGCACCGTGATCCGCGAACTTATGCATTCTTTGAGCCCCAAAGAGATGCCTGTCTTAGCCAGCACTGGTGCGGCTTCGGTGTTAGTCGGAGGGCGCACTTTTCACAGTTTTTTTGGCCTCGGAATTATGGACGGCGGAGAATTTAAAACGCTTGAGAAAGCCCGTGGGGATAAACGTCTTTTCTCTCGCCTTCGCAAAGTCGAGGGATTTATTTTAGATGAAGTTTCGATGATTTCAGCAGCAGCTTTTCGTACGGCCGAGCAAATTGCCAAAGAAGCACGCGATTCAGATTTACCTTGGGGCGGAATGCGCGTGATCACGGTTGGTGATTTTGCACAATTGCCCCCAGTTTCTAAAAATTCAAGTACCCGTGAGTGGGCATTTCTGGATTCCTCATGGAGTGGAACGGATTTTCAAATTTGCTCACTCAATCACAATCATCGCACGCAAGATCGCGAATTTTTGGATGTCCTTGCCTCCGTTCGCTCTGGAAAAGTAGATGAGAGTGTTCAAGAATTTTTAGAAAAACATGTTGAGGAACACTTTGAAGAAAGCTCGGGCACTCGCCTTTTTCCTCTCAGGGCTCAAGCAGAGGCTTTTAATCAAAAGAAACTGCACGAAATTGACTCTGAAGAAAAAGTTTTTGGGACAATTTATTTCGGCGACGAAAGATTTGTTGAAAGCCTCAAGAAAAACTCTCCGATCCCTGAAAATTTGGTACTCAAAGTCGGTTGCGAAGTTTTATTTGTGCAAAACGATTCCAAACGAAGATGGGTTAACGGTTCACGCGGAGAAATCTTGGATATTTCAAACGAAGGTTTGGTGGTAAAGCTCGCAAGCGGCCGCGAAGTTGAGGTTGAAAAGACGACTTTCGGGATGCAGAACGCTGACGGAAACGTCATAGCCTCAGGTATTAACTTTCCTGTGGTCTTGGGCTATGCAACCACAATTCATAAATCTCAAGGGGCAACCTTAGACGAAGTTTGGCTGGATTTGCGTCGACTCTGGGAGCCAGGCCATGCTTATGTGGCGCTCAGTCGTTTAAGAAGCCCCAAAGGTTTGCATTTGATTGGCTGGAATCCCAAATCAATTTTAGTAGATCCTCGCGTTGAAAAGTTTTACGCAGAACTTAAGCACCGAGACATTTAGTCCCACATCTCCATGATTAAGCGCCTATTTGTTTGTATAAAATGTCCCAATAATTTTGGTTGGAAATGTCTTAATTACCAGCTACTTAACTAGTATTGCCAACGTTCAAAAAGCGTGGTCTGAAGTCACAAAAAAAAGGGGTAAAAATGGCGATCAATCCAGCGAATCCGACAGGTCTCAGCGGCGTTAATTTTATTGAGTTTACGGGTCCAAGTGCGACTCTCTTCCAATCTCTTTTCGAAAATTTCGGATTTAAAAAGGTGTCACAGCTGGATTCGGGAATTTCTTTGTGGAGACAGGGAAACGTTAATTTCATCCTCAATTCAGCTCCAAATACATTTGCCAGCGAATTTCATAAACTTCATGGTCCTGCAATTTGCTCAACAGGATTCGTATTTGAAGATGCAAACGCCGCTTTCCAAGAAGCTCTTAAGCGTGGCGCCCGAGCTTACGAAGGAAGTGATTCCACAAAAGGTGCAACTCCAGTTCCTGCCATTTACGGAATTGGCGATTCATTAATTTATTTCTTAGACAAAAACAGTCTCGAAACTTTATATGCAAAAACTTTTAAAGTTCCTGTTTCTGATAATTCACATTTCGGAAAAGGCATGACAGCTGTAGATCATTTCACAAACAATGTTCCTCGCGGTGAAATGCAAAAATGGTGTGATTTCTATTCTAACCTCTTCAACTTCCGCGAAGCTCGCTACTTCGACATCAAAGGATTAAAAACGGGATTGTTCTCAAAAGTCATGCGTTCACCATGTGGAACTTTCTCTGTGCCAATCAACGAACCCGCTGATGGAAAATCACAAATTCAAGAGTACCTTGAAGAGTACCATGGTTCAGGAATTCAGCACTTGGCTCTTTTAACAGATGATATTTGTCCTTCTGTTGAGTCATTGGCAAAAAACAACGTCAATTTCTTAACTCCGCCTCCAACTAGCTACTATGAAATGCTTCCAGACCGCGTTCCGAATGTTAAAGAGGATCGTGCGCGCCTTCAGAAGTCTGCAATTTTGGTAGACGGAGATGAGCACGGATATCTTCTTCAGATTTTTACAAAAAATATCATCGGCCCTATTTTTTTTGAAGTGATTCAAAGAAAGGGCCATGACGGTTTTGGAGACGGAAACTTCCAAGCGCTTTTTGATGCGATCGAGAGAGATCAAATCGAGCGCGGGTACTTACAAGCTTAATTTTTACAACGAGAAGGTCACATGTTCCATTTTTTCCAAGGACTCACGACAAAGCAGGCACACAAAGCGATTCCCGAAGGATACTTTGAGGAAGAGCAGGGGAGAAAAGGTTTTTACGGAGCGGTTTCACATTTGATCCGCAGAAAGCCGACGACACGATGGACACAGATCGAAGGGCCTCTTCGTCCTCACTTGTATGATATCGTGGAGATGCCGAAAACTTTTGGAACCTGGCAGAGAATGCTTTTTAACTCTGACGTTGCTCTTTACAATTTCTGGCAGGATGTTCAGAAAACAAAAGAGCCGAAGAGTTTTAAGAACGCTGATGGAGATACGATTTATTTCTGTCACTCAGGATCCGGCGAAGTTTTCACTGAGTACGGAATTCTAGAATATAAAAAGGGCACCTACGTAAATATGCCTAAGTGTGTGAATCACTTTTTTTTACCAAAAGAAGCTTCACAGTTTTTAGTTATTGAGTCTAAGAGTTCTTCGCTCCGTGAGCCAGATCGCGGAATGGTTGGTCGAAACGCCGTTTATGATTTAAATACTCTCGGAAGACCAAATCTAGATCTACTTCAAGCTCGTAAAAAAGAACTGGGTCTTGAGAGTAAGTTGTTAGAGGCAAAGAGATTAGGTGAGACAACTCGTTTTTACTATGACGAATGTATTTACGATGCCGTTGGATGGAAAGGTGATTTCTTCCCTTTCACTCTGCATGTTGACGATATCATGCCTTTAAGCTCACACCGTTCTCACTTGCCTCCAAGTGCACATACAACGTTTGTTGCAAATGGTTTTGTGATTTGTTCATTCTTGCCGCGTCCACTCGAGAGCGATGCCGACGCCTTAAAAGTTCCATTTTATCATCAAAACATCGACTACGATGAAGTGCTCTTCTATCATGACGGAAATTTCTTCTCTCGAGATAACTTACATGCGGGAATGATGTCATTTCATCCAGCTGGATTTTCTCATGGTCCTCATCCAAAAGCGGTTAAGAATGTGACAGCTAAAACCCATACAGATGAAATTGCGGTCATGGTTGATACATGGCAACCACTACACATTGATCCAACTTTCGAAAAAGTAGAAGTTAAAGACTATTGGAAATCTTGGATGAGTAAGTAATGAACGCTTTTCCGTTCAGCGAAATTCAAGCTCTCAGAGCCGCAATTGAAGAAGGAAAAAGGGGAGCGGGCCAAACGGGCTCGAACCCCGAAGTGGGTTGTGTCATTCTTGACAGCCATAAAAAGTTACTCTCTACAGGATACCACGCATATTTCGGCGGTCCCCACGCAGAAGCTGATGCCCTTTCAAAGCTAAAAAGAGATCAATTAGAAGGCGCTCACGTGTATGTGACACTTGAACCATGTGCGCACGAGGGAAAAACTCCTTCGTGTGCAAGAGCCTTAGCAAATCTTCCGATTGCCTCAGTGACCTATGGTCTTCGAGATCCAAATCCGCTGGTGAGTGGACAAGGTGAAGAAATTCTAAGGCAAGCTGGAATTCTTACTCGTTGTATTGAGGATGAATATAAAAATTCAACTGATCCAGAAAAACTTCAGCTGTGGATGGATCTCGAAGAACTTTGCGAACATTTTTTATGGAACTTCCGGGAGAAGAGACCATTTGTTACAGCCAAAATGGCGGCGAGTCTCGATGGACTTATGGCCTTAGCAAGCGGTGAGAGTAAGTGGATCACGGGAGAAAAAGCGAGGCTTCAGGCTCACTTCCTCCGCGCCTTGCATGACGTTGTGTTGATTGGCTCGGGTACTTTTACTGTTGACCAACCCTCACTAAATATTCGTCACCCGCAATTTCCAGACAAAAAGAACTCCGTCGCGATTCTCGATGCCCATGGGCGTTCGCTTGGATATCTGTCCAAGAGTGATATTCGTAAGACACATGATCCAGAGAATATTTTTATTTTCGTATCCGACTTTGCAGATATTTCGCACATTCATAGAGAATCTTTTGAAAAAGAAGTCGCGCAGATCATTGTGACTCACGCACCTGATTCCGAGATGATCGATTTAAGCTACGTTCTGGCTCACTTATGGAATAAGGGCAAAAAATCTGTCCTCGTCGAAGGAGGAGCTTCAGTTCTTTCTTCATTTTTTAGAGAGAGACTGGTAAATCGAGTTTGCCTTTTCCAGGCTCCGATCATTATGGGAGCCGGCGGAGGGTTGTCGTGGACTCAGGGTTTGGTCATTCCAAGAATGAGTGAAAGACTCGAATTGAAAATGTTGAAGTCAGAATATTTTGATAATGATTTATTAATAACCGGAAGATTGAAGTAAGAGGAAAATATGGAACAAACAATTGATAAAACAGGCGAAATCGTACCAAATTTAATGTGGGTTCGCGCGAGCGACGGAATGGTCGGCGGAGTTTGTAAAGGCCTAGCAGACAGCTTTGGTCTCCCAACCTGGGCCTTACGATTAGCATGGTTATTTTTAATCTTATGGTTTGGAACAGGACTTCTTTTATACATCATCTGCGCTTTGAGTCTCCCGCGCGAAGATAAAATCCCAGCGGCAATGAACGGAAAAATTCTCGGCGTCTGCGCAAAACTCAGCAAAAAGCTCGATGTCGAAATCGGCGTGGTTCGTTTTATCGCGATCTGCCTATTGCTTGGTTCAGCCGGTGTGGCGCTTTTTGCATACATCATTGGGGCGGTGGTTTTGTCTGAAGACTCAAAGCCGACTTCGACCCGTTCAGAAAGACACTCGAAGTTCTACGGAGCTTAATTCTTCTCTTTTAATTTCCGAATCGTTTGCTGAACCACCGCCTCAAAGACATTGATCTCTTGAGGCGTTGGAGTCTGACTGAGCATCATTCTCTTCAACACTGAATACGCATTGATCTTTCTGTTTCCTAAATCAAAACCGAGAACAGTAATCCAATCTTTCAAAGTTTTATCGGGGAAATATTCTGGGTTTTTAATCGTTCTATCTTTGAAATTTTCAATCTCAATCACCTTGCCTCCCCAAGCTTGGCGGGCAATAAAAAGTCCTAAAAGCACAGCTTGTGCGAGATTCAAACTTTGATTGTCTCCGTAAGTTGGGAGGGCACAGTTATGGTGAGTGAATTCAAGGTCAATCGTATCAAGTCCATGATCTTCAGCTCCGAAAATCAGATACACGGGTGTCGGACGAATTTCTTCGAAAATAGAATGATCTTTTAATTGTTCAAAAGTTTCATTGGCCCATCTTACGGCGCGGCCTTTGCCATCTTTGGGAGTAAAGGCAATACGCAAACCTGGTGGTTCATTCTCATAGAACTGTTGCCAGTTTCCGTACCAAGTTCGATTGTTTAGATATTTTTGCGAAGAGGCAGCAGAAAATCGTGCTTGCATGTCAATATCGCATTGAGGATCCACCAGAATAAGTCTTGAGGCGCCCATATTGCCCATCACTCGGGCTGTCGCACCTACATTTGAGGAGTGCATAGTTCGCACTAAGACCACATTTATCGTAAACTTCATAAATGCTTTGCGAGCCTTAAACCGTCGTCGATCGTCGATGCGAGTTCTGGAGTTTTAGTTTTGAGATCGTATAAAAAATTGAGAGTGTTCTCTTTAAGAACAGGTTCGCTCGCTAAGTCACAGAGCTCGTAAATTTCCATTTTCAAGAGCCATTCGGCTGGGAATTCTGTATCCAAAACTGCAGAAACTTCTTTGAGTGTGGAAGAAAGGTCTGCGCCTTTTATTTTCTTTTCTCTCTGATCGCGAATGCGTTGGTAAAGCGAATGAAGAAGAATCTCTTTGTCAGTCCACTTACGTTGAGGGACGCGGGCGGCAACAAAATCATCTGTCTCACCAAAAGCAATGCGATCTGCGGGCCCACCGAATACCGAAGGGATTGTGCAACCGAGAGCCATATCGAAAGTTCCCCATGAGGGCTCAAATAAAACGCGGTCTTGATATTTTACGAGGCAGTTTTCAAAACTCAAAAGAAGTGTTTTGCCATTCTTTTGCAACTTCGAAGTCAGTCGACCTTTTACTTTTACACCCGAAGTGAATTCAATTTCGGCATCCGCTCCAATTGTAAGCCCCAATTCTTTCCACTGCGAATCTGAAAGTTCAGACGGGCAGACATTTTTGAAATTTTTTAAATTACCAACCGGAGTACTGTAACCTTGGCTGTGGTAATCAGGTCCGTGTCCTTGAAGTTGCTGATCCGAAAAACACAATTGCGAACGCCCCTGGAAACGCAAGTAAGCGAGTCCTCCGTTCGCCTCAATAGTCTCAGCTAACACTCCTGAAATTTGCAATCCCGAATCAAATTGAACGGTGTTAATCGATTTTGCCTGGATCGCTCGATTCAAACCTTCGCTACCACCAATTCTAAAAGCCATTCTCTCAGCAAGCTGCTCAAGAACTACACTCAAATGAGCAAAATCAGGAGTGACAAAAAGTTGAGGTTGTTGCTCGGTAATATCGTAACTGTAATCCACGCAGTCAACTGTGAGTGGAAGTTTTTTAACTCGATCACTCAAACAATTCTTTGCTTCTCCAACGCTCGATAAAATTCCGGCGCCCAAAATTTTCGGGCTTTTTAAATCTCCGATAAGTCCATACTCGGCTGTCCACCAATTCATACGTCCAAGAAGAGTGGCTTCAGAAATATGCGACATTCCATTAGAAACATGATCTAATTTTTCTTCAGCCGCTTTAATTTCGGCAGGAGTCGAAGACGGACTTTCTTTGATGTCAGACAACTCACGGATAGCTTCGTAAAGATCCAAATCTTCTTTGCTGATAATTGCTTTCTTAGCTACCTGAGCATATTTTTTTAAATATTCAGCATACTCTGGATGAGCCAGCATAGGTGCGTGTCCCGCGGCCTCGTGAACAATATCGGGAGCCGGAGTATAAAGAAGATGATCCACTGAACGCATGTCCGAAGCGATTGGCAAAATCGCATGTGCTTGCAATTCCATAAAAGCGGCCGGTGGAATAAATCCACTGACAGGACGTGCGCACCAACCAAAAGCTTCGAGCTTATCGCTAATCGTTTTAATGCTCGGAATTTTTTCGATTTCAATTCCCGTTTTTTCTAAACCTTCGAGATAAAAAGGATGTGCATGCGTCGAGAGATAGTCTCGAAGCTGCCGAAGGATAAATCGCCAAGTGGCATGATCAATAGGTGTGTATCGATGATAATCCTGATCGACGATGTATTTTTTTAAATGATCAGGAGTAGTTCTCATAAGATCTTTTTGTCTTTCATGAGAAAATTCTGAACGTAATCCTGAACGCCCTTCTCGATCGGCCACTGGGGCCTCGACATTCCAGCTTTCAACCATTTGTCCATCCCTGCTTCAGTAAAGTATTGATATTGATTTCGAATATTTTCTGGGACATCTATCCACTCGATTTGCATTGGCTTACCAATCGCTCCAAACGTAGCTTTGGCGAGATCCAACCAAGTGCGAGCATTTCCCGATCCCATGTTGTAGACGCCAGATGTCGGTTTTTTCTCAGTAAGCTCCAACATCCATCGAGTGACATCTTTCACGTAAACAAAGTCGCGCATCTGTTCGCCATCTTTGTACTGAGGATTGTAAGAAATGAAGAGTTTTAATTTTCCGGTTTCACAAATTTGCTCATAGGCCTTAGCCACGAGACTCATCATTGGACCTTTGAAGTATTCATTCGGCCCATAGACGTTAAAAAATCGCAAACCATACCATTGTGGTGGGGCCTTCTTTTGCTCAATTGCCCATTGGTCAAAAGCTAATTTTGAATTGCCGTAAGGATTCAGCGGACTCAATTCAGAAAAAGGAGTCGTATCACTAAACCCTTTTTCTCCGGCTCCATAAGTGGCAGCACTCGAAGCATAAACATACATCCTCTGATTTTCAGTACACCAATCCCAAAGAAGGCGAGTGTAATCCGTATTGTTCTCTTTGAGAAAAGCCACGTTCGTTTCAGTGGTAGAAGAATTCGCGCCCATATGAAAAATATGAGTGATTTTTTTTGATTCAGGAGTTTTTAAGAAATCGAGAAAATCTTTGTGAAGTAAAAACCGAGAAAACTTTTTTCCAGTTAAAATTCCGGGGCGGTTTTCAGGAGGAGCCGAGTCCACGAGTAAAAGATTAGTAAAGCCTGCCTGGTTCAATTGCCAAACTAAAGCACTGCCGATAAATCCCGTAGCCCCTGTGACTGCAATCATCTTAAGCAATCTCCCGCTTCAAATTTCTAGTGCAATTCCCCTAGTTTCACAAGTCCCACCTAGTCGCTAAAATCCGCCATTTGCCAGCCAAAAGTCCATTGTTGATCTTCCATACAGAATTGTATTTCTTACCCGGCAAAAACCTTGGCGAAGCGCCATTTTTCGTCTCTTTATGGAACACCCTTTGCTCTAACTGTGCCTAGGGATCGGAATTCAGGGGAGCAGACGTTGGCGAAAAGCTGGGGACGTAGTTTTGTTGTTTCGCTATTTATAGGTTCTGCTCTTATCTGTTTATGGGCCGCAGTCGACGGGGGCCCTTTGCGTGAGAAGACCTCTCCGCCCCGCACGATGGACGATTATTGGCGTCTATCGGGTTTACGCCTGAAAGAGGCGGAGAAGGTCTTCGAAGATTCACAATGTTTTCTTACGGAGTTGAATTATTTAGGGTGTTCTTGGGCATTACAAAGCGCTGCCGAAAAGGTAAGTCTTTTTCTAAATCCAATTGGAATCTTCGATCCTAAAACGGCGTTTGTAACTATCGAAAAAAATCCCTCGCATAAAGAGTATCTCATTGATTTAGAAAATACATACAGACTTGCACGAGCGTCAGAGTTTTCATTCGAGGCGGCGTGGAAATATTTAAAAACTCGCTGGATTGGCACCGACAAAGAAGCTGTGATCACAGCCACGGTATTAAACGCATTTTACTCTGTGATTTTGGATCCGCATAGCTATTTGATTCCATTTGATGCTTTTGACAGCTTGGTTTCGGCCTCAGAAAATTCATCGGTTGGCATTGGTGTCACGCTCAGAAGAACAGAGGATAGATTCCGAGTTACGAGAGTGATTACGGGCTCAAGCTCGGATCGAAAAGGTTTGCGCAAAGGTGACTATGTTCTCGCTTTAGACCAGAAGGTGATAGGATCACTGACTGATTTTCAGGTCTCGCAAATTTTAAAAGGTGTCGAGGGTAGCAAGATCCTTGCAAAAATTAAAAGAGAGAATCGGGTTTTCGATGTTGAACTCACGCGCACTCTTCTTCGAGTGAAAAGTGTAGAGTCACAGCTTATTGAGCGAAGAAATCACAAAGTCGGTCTTCTCACTTTATCTAAATTCTCGAGTGGATCTTGTGATCTAATGCGAAAAGAGATCATTCATCTGGTCGAAAACGGAATGAAGGGTCTTCTCTTAGATCTCCGAGACAATCCGGGTGGCGATATCGCTGAGTCAGGTTGCATTGCCAACCTCTTTTTAAAAAAGAAAAGTCTGATTTACGAAATTCGTTATTTTGGAGTCTCGGAAAAAGACGAGTCTTATATTGCCGACCAAAATTCATTTTACGATGGGCCTCTCGCAGTTCTTATCAACCGTTCTTCAGCGAGTGCCTCAGAAGTCCTCGCGGGAGCGCTTCAGGATCACGGCAGAGCGGTTTTAGTGGGCGAACGAAGCTTTGGTAAGGGGTCTGTTCAAAGAGGGCACGCTTGGTCGGAGAATCCGGCGCTGGCCTTGTTTTCCACAGATGCCTTATTTTATTTACCTTCTGGAAGGACTCCGCAGATTGTCGGACTTTATCCAGATATCGAAGTGATTGACGTTTCAAATCAGGACAAACGAGAAGAGGACTTGTTTTATAATCCAATCCAGCCTGAAATCGGCTCTCAATCTGAAACGAAGGTCAATGCATCGATGTTAAAATGCAGAATTTTAGAAATGGCAGGCCTGGCTCAGGGGTTGCAGCCTAATGAGTATGAAGACACGAAAGCGGTCAATGATCCATTTGTGAGACAAGGCCAGAGTTTAATTCAGTGTCTTGAAAGTCAAGGAGCGAGCGGTGAAAGCGTCAACACTCCATTTTGAGAATTCATTTATTGAGGCAAAAAAGCCGTCTGATAAATTGATGATTGTGTTGCACGGTCGAGGCGATAGCATTGAGCCCTTCACCCAATTTGATCAGGAACTTGGCCTTGAAAACGTAAATTTCTTACTCTTAAGAGCCCCACGAAAATTTTTAGATGGATTTAGTTGGTATGGAGAGCCTCCTTATCAAAAAGCAGGGGTTCTTAAAATCCGCTCTAAAATTTTAGATGTTCTTCGAGAACTTGAAGCTCAGGGCTGGAAGAGCGAAAACATTTTCTTATTTGGCTTTTCGCAAGGGTGCTTAGTGAGCGCAGATGTCGCTCTTAATTATCCCAAAAAATTAGCTGGTGTGATTGGAATTTCTGGATATTTTCATTTCTTTCCACGATGGCAAAAGCAACTGTCGGAAGATACCAAACAAACTCCGTGGCTTTTTACACATGGTCACCGCGATGATGTATTACCTCTTAAAGAAACAAAGTTCGGCGCCATGAAATTAAAGAAGGCCGGCTTCAGAGTTGATTGGACAGAATTAAATAAAAAACATGTTCTGCTAGAAGAAGAATATCCCCTGATCCGCCAGTGGGTAGAAGATAAACTCAAAGATTTTAAAGGTTAACCGTTGCTCTAAATGTCGTCTTTATATTCATCGACGATCGATAAGAATCGACTGATGATTGCTGGCATTAGTTCTGTTGTGCTTGTTGTGACAACAACATTTAAAGGCCGTAGTCGAACTTTGGGAAGCGAAACTTCTGGAAGACCTACATAGTGCTGAATCAATTGATCCACGGCTTTTTGGATTTCGTTGGGCCGAAGTCCTCGCTTGATTTCTGTAATTAAGGCATCAACAACCTGAATGAGGGCGTTTCCAGTCATTCGGTCCTGCCGATTGATCTTTTCACTTCGTTGATGCATCTCTACGGCTTCATGGCCTTCAAGACCTAACTCACAAAGTTCTTCATAGGCATGACGAAAACGAAGAAGATTTTTTGTCCACTTTGAATCAAATTTGACCTTTTTGTTGATCGCGAATGATGTCAGCATCGAATTAAATAATTTTTCGGGAAAAAGCGAACTGATTCTGTCTTCGCTATAAGCACGCCCCATCTCGAGGAGAGAAGCGCGCATATTAAAAAGTGCTGGTTGGTTGACGCCATCTGCAACTTTAATCAAACGGTCCACGCCTTTACACTTTTCGAGCCGGAAGAAATACTTCTCAAACGTCATTACAGTGCTGGTGTGTTTTCTGAGGAGCTTCGCTCTTTGAGCGGCATTGAATCCAAGTCGATAAAGAAGTCGATCGCGACGGCACATCTCAAAATTTGCTTCGAACTTCTTAACCGAGGGATGGTTAGCAAAAGATTTCAACGGCTTTTTGTCTTGAGTAATTAAATAATCAGCGAGTTGAGCAAAAACTTGGACTGTTAATCGAGCTTGTGCTTTCTGTTCTACCAGATTGGTCGAAAAACGCTCGACGTCGTCATAACGATATTGATCGTGTCGAGCCCCAAACTGACGAATACTGCCGTAGTCGATGATTCCAGCGTTTGCTAAAATATTGTCTCCATCCCAGGCCATCCATGCGAAAATATATTCATTCTCACAAATTGCTGCGAACTCCGCAAAATTTTTACAGATTTGATCAACCATGCTCCAGTACTTTGAGTTTCCAGTGGCAGGGATGGTCCATTCACTATTCTTAATTTGTCGTTCTAATAAATAGTCGATCGTTTTTTTGAGTTCTTCATGTTTTGATTGTTTTAGATATCTAAAGAGATGAGCTGGTCGTAAAAGATTAGGTGCTGCCCGCACGCCAATACCAAATCCTTTTCCAATGTCGATGATTGCAAGACATCGTTCTGTTTTAATTCCTTGCACGTGAAAAATTTCTGAAAGAATTGCTGAACCATAGAGCTCGTCGATTTCGGCTTGTCCACAGCCATATCCAACTTCATTTGAGCCGGTTTTAAGAGGCCGCTTGAGTTCAACAACTCCCGGAGCCAAGCAAGTGACGCCGGTACCGCGGCTTGAAACATCCCAAACTTTTCCTTTGTGTTCAAAAGTTCCATTCCAAATTCCGCGACCGTCTCCCGAAGTTTTTCCTTGTTTGTTGCTGTGTTGGAGTTGCAAGTAACGAGTGGCCATATAAGTTCCAGATTTGATCGTAGATGGATCAAATTTCCGGTTGTTGATCTGGTCATACTCATTGATGATCTGTAGGCAGAATGTTTCAAGAATCTGTTCTTCTAAGTCTGTGTTCATTTCGCAGGGGTGAGTTGAAGAGATAAGCCCCATTTCTTTTGCCAGTGCGAAATTAAAATAAACAACTTTTCCGTTCGGCAAGCTTCGCACTTTGTAAGAAACGTAACCTTCTGGAGCTGCTTCGGTCCAAGGATGCGAGCCGTCGAGCTGGACAAAACATGGATATTTGGCGGTTTTCTTTAGAGCAGCTTTCATTTCCGTCCTAAGTTGAGGTTCCCTTATGAAACGTCTCACTTTGTATCGGCAATCTTATGTAGAACTAAAGAACAACTCTGTAGACCTAGACCTTTGGCCCAAAACAGAAAGCATTTTGACGCTAAAAATCAAACTCCAATTTTTGCGCAAATAATTATCGAACAAAATATTTATACAATTTTTCAAAAGGGTCGTTATGTTATAAGTACACTTACATGTTTTCAGCTCTTGTGCTGCTGACTAAGGTTGGGCATTAGAATTGCTTCTTCTTTAGAGCAGGACCAAATGGAAACTGGAGGCCCTATAAATGAAAAAAACTACTCCAAGAGCATCAGCCTTGTTGAACTTCTTGTCTCGCGGCGCGCTAGTTGTCATCACGGGTGTCGGTAGCTTTGCTCAAGCTCAAGACTTAGTACTTTCAGAAGCCCACGCTTCTCAATCACGCGAAATCGCAAGTCTAGGGCTTCCAAGATTTCAGGTCGTCCCATCCTGCAACAATCGACCTGAGTTTTTAAATGAAAGTCGTGTTGAAATTTATGAAGGTTTAAAAGGAGTGCCGCCAGGTCTTTTGGTGGCACGATTAGCTCAATTCTATGTTGAATCAAATGCTTCTGATGGTTCTCCCATTCGTATTCACTCGGAACAGAGATACGTCGACGCGGATTCTAAGTCTCCACAGAGTCGTGTTGTCTGTGGATTTGCAAATGCAGGTATTCACAAATCGTTTGCGACATACGGTTTAACCCTTTTAGATTTAGGCTCTGCTAAAAAAGTAAAGCCAACAGTTTGGCAGTTTCAAATGTCTGCCAACGACGGAAAATTCGGAGTTTGGAATCACAAGTCTGAAATTTTAATTGCTAATAAAAAATCTCCACGAGACATTTTGCAATCTTTGGGTGGAGAGGCGCGAATTTACAAACTTGGAAAGTCACGTTACGAAATTTTGGTGATCAAAGAAACTGAGGGTTTTAAGCAGTATTTCTCAATCGTTTACGATTTGATGAGATGATTTTAGAAAAATTCAAACCTATTTCACGAGGGACCATAGTCCTGGTTTCACTTCGTCCTCGTTGAAAAATGGTATTTCATATTACGACTCTATTCTCGGACGACAATCCCGATTTGCTTCGCAAATCAGGATTCAACAATAGACCAGAGGAAAAGCGTAATTGGATCTTCCTAAAAGGAATCCCGATTTGCGAAGCAAATCAGGATTGTCGTCCGAACAAAGAGCCCAATATGCAATACAATTTAATAATGAGGACGAAGTGAAACGAGAGTCATGCTAATTCAACCGGTTTATATTTTAAACAAATCGAACCGGCGCAAATCCCCCAAATGGAGTGCGAGTGTTGGTCACTTGCCCCTGATACAATCTTGCAATAACTGTTTCGAGACGATTTTGATAGGCATAGAAGCGTAAATCAAATTTAAAATTTTGTTCTCCATTTGGAGTTGAAAAAGTTCGTTCATCGGCAGGGCAATATTCCTGTGCAAGGATCCCTTCTCCGAATTCATCAAAAGCTTTTCTGCTAATTGATGCGCCTTTATAGGACTGCTTAGAACCATAGGAACGAAGAGGTTTAAAGAAGAGGGATTTTCTCTTTTCCCAGATCTTGTCCTTGTTTTCTGAGTTTAGCTCTTCGCTTTGCAAAACAACCGGAAAAGTTCCAGTTTTTCCGAGTTCGATTAAGCGTTCTTTATCGGCATAAGTTTTGTATTCAGTTGGGTTTGGCGAAAAACAGGCCGCTTTGCTGAAGAAAGCTTTTTTGAGATTTTGCGATTCAGAGCGCTCTAGCAAAAAATCGGTGTAGCGATTATAAATAAAATCAAGTTTTTTGGCTTTGTAGGTCAGCACATTTTGTTGTTCATCAAACTGCAACTCCCTAAAGTCGCAAATTTCACAGTCCCAACCAAAAGATCTAAAGAGCGATTGATACAGCAAGAATTCAACGTACAACTTCTGTGAGGGCGGATTGTCATCTATGATGGCGAGGGCCTTTGGCGCTGACCTCTTTCCAAAACAAAGCTCCATCTCGTCGAGAACATCTTTTTGCAAATCGGCTTCGGAAAATTCAGTTGGTCTTGGGATCTTTAAGGCTTCGTACAAGCTGAGCCCCATTAACAGAAATGAGGCATTGGTATTTATTTCGATAAGTTTAAGCTCGTTACTT
>JBFWYS010000009.1:0-20462 GCA_050186175.1 Pseudobdellovibrionaceae bacterium | reverse complement strand
CGATTTAAATATCGGATCGTGCGCCAGGAAACAGGTTGTCGTGGCGTTGTGAATAAAGCACAAGTTCCATAATAAATTCCTGAAACAAAACTTTTAAAATCGCCATCGCGAAAAGCATGGACAGCATATTTTAGAGACCACGCGAGGAGATAAGACGGAATGGCCCAAAGAGGCAAATATCTTGTGGCGATCACAAATCGAGATCGAATCGAGTAATGCATTTCTGCTTTTTTTCCAGTTCCTGCTAGCGCACTCTTTGCGGGAACGTGGTGAACTTCGATCTCAGGAGCGTAAGCGATTTTGTAGCCGGCTTCGAGTGTTCGGTAAGAGAGATCTTGTTCTTCTTGGCCGTACACAAAAGAAGAATCGTATCCACCGATGTCTTCAATTAGAGATCGATGAATAGCTTGGGCGCCGCCAAGATAATAGGAAACAGGACCCGCCCATTTTAAAAGCTGAGGTTCGCGGGCCAATTTGTATTTTGGAAAGGGAACTAAAAACCGCCTCTGATCGGGTTTAAAAAAATCGAGAATTTTTACCGCCAAAATGCGGTAGTCATTTGGCAGTGTATTGAGGCGATCCACAACCATCTGCAAGCCCAATTTACTCGGAAAAAAGGCATCATCGTCGATCGTAAAATACCAATCGCCAGAGGCTGCACCCATCATTGAATTTCGGCTGGAAGAGATCCCCTGACAGGTCTGGTTGCAAAGAAAAATACCTTTGGGAAAAATCTGCTTAAGAATGGCTTCGGTTTGCTGCGAAGAGTCGCCTCCGTCATCAAGGACGATAACTTCATAATTTTTAAAAGTTTGGTTTTGAACGGATTGTAAACAATGTAAAAGCTCTTTAGGGCGATTTCTAGTGGAAACCATAATGGAGAGAAACGGTTTTGAATCCAAATTCGCGTTGGCCATAAGTCCTGCAAGCTTCTTCCCAAAAAACTCTTTCTAAATACTCCTCGAATCCGCTTCTATTGGCGCTTACAAAGCCGCATTTGTCAGTCTTTTTTTTTGACTTCCAGAGGACGTCGCGGGGCACAAAATGACGGATTACGCCTTGATCCATTTTAGCGAAATAGAGTTATATCAGATTTTCAAAACGGTGGGAGAGTACTTGAAAGCAAGTGTCGTAATTCGAACTTACAATGAGGAACAGTATTTAGAAGAACTCTTGGCCTCTGTCGAAAAGCAACAATGTAGTTTCCCTGTTGAGGTTGTTATTGTTGATTCGGGTTCTACGGACCGCACTCTTTCAATCGCGAAGACTTTTCAAAACAAAATCGAGCTCCATCTTGTTCACATCAAGAAAGAACTTTTTTCTTTTGGACGTTCTTTGAATATGGGTTGTGACGCTGCGCTTGGGACTCATTTAATTTTTATTAGTGGTCACTGTGTTCCTCAGAAAACGGATTGGTTGCAGAAACTTTTGGAGCCTTTTCAAAAAATCACGGGTTCGGCTCTGCAAATTGGCAGCATTGCTTATGTTTATGGACGGCAGCTGGGCGGACCAGAAAGTAAATTCAGTGAGACACAGCTTTTCGAAAAGTATTTCCCTGATATGAGTCGTGTTCCACAGGATGGTTTTTTCTGTAACAATGCAAACGCAGCTCTACCCAAGGAGATTTGGGCGAAATTTCCGTTTGACGAAGAGTTGACAGGGCTTGAGGACATGTACCTTGCTAAGCGACTCGTACGCGAAGGTTATAAAATCGGTTATGTGGCTGAAGCTCCAGTGTATCACTACCATCATGAAACTTGGAGTGGAGTGCGCAGACGTTACGAGAGAGAGTCGTTGGCTCTTCAACACATCATGCCTGAGATTCATCTCACGTTTGTCGATTTCTTGAGATACTTCTTCTCTGGGTTTTTACATGATAGCGCCTCCGCTCTAGAGCGAAGAACTTTAGTCGAAAAAGTCGGAGAGATATTTTTATTTCGATTGATGCAATACTGGGGAAGTTACAAAGGTAACAATGATCATCGAAAATTATCGCAGAAAACTAAAGACCTTTATTTCTATCCAAAAAAAACTTCTGAGGTGTGCTAATGCAAAGCAAAATCGTGGCCTTGTTGCCAATGAAAGCAAACAGCGAGCGTGTGCGTGGAAAAAATTTTCGAATGATGGCTGGAAAGCCTCTCTTCCAATGGGTGCTTGATGCTCTTCTGGGGGTTCCGAGTGTTTCTAAAGTCGTTATCAATACGGATGCCCGACATATTCTTGCGGAAAATGGCTTAGTTGATTCTGAAAGAGTTCTGATTCGTGATCGCAAACCGGAAATTTGCGGTGATTTTGTGAGCATGAATCTGGTTCTAAAAGACGATGTGGAAAGTGTTCCTGCGGATGCTTACATCATGACTCACACAACAAATCCACTTTTGACAGCGGCAACAGTTCAGAAATGTGTCGAGGCTTATCAAGCAGGATTAAAGTCTGGGAAAAATGATTCCCTTTTTACAGTCACAAAACACCAAACACGATTTTACAAAAAAGATGGATCACCGATTAATCATGATCCAAATAATTTAATTCGTACTCAGGATTTGGAGCCTTATTTCGAAGAGAACTCGAATCTTTATTTATTTTCTCGAGAAAGCTTTATCAAAACCAATGCAAGAATTGGTAAGGCTCCAATTTTGTTCGAAATGACGAAGACGGAGTCAGTGGATATCGACGACCCAGAAACTTGGGATATCGCGGAAGCCTTGATTCGTTTTCAGCAGTCAAAAAAATAAATTTAACCTCACCTTTGATTTATAAATGCGAGCGTAAAGTATGAAAAAAGTTTTAGTTACTTGTCCTCCAATGCTTCGAATGATTGAGCATTTCCGTCCAATGATGGAAGAAAAAAACTGGAAGCTGACAACACCCAATGTCGTGCAGATCATGTCAGAAGATGAGTTGCTGAGTATCGTTCCTGAACACGATGGATGGATTATTGGAGATGATCCTGCGAACGCCAAAGTTTTTGAAGCCGGTGTTTCGGGAAAATTGAAAGCAGCGGTTAAATGGGGTGTGGGAGTTGATAACGTTGATTTTGCGGCAGCCAAACGGCTCAATCTTCCCATTTCGAATACTCCGATGATGTTTGGAAACGAAGTCGCGGATGTTGGACTCGGATATGTTCTTATGCTCTCGAGACAACTTCACAGGATCGATCAGGCCGTACGTAAGAATGAATGGCTGAAGCCTCGTGGGCATTCGACAATCGGAAAAAAGGCTGGGGTGATTGGATTTGGAGATATCGGAAAGAATGTCGTTAAAAGGTTAAATGCTTTTGGAATGGACGTTCACGTGTATGATCCGTTTTATAAGGCAGACCCGAACTTTTCTTACGTTAAAAACTATGCTTGGCCTGAAAATGTTGGGCAATGTGATTTTCTTATTTTTACCTGCGCTTTAAATCTGCAAAATCGTCACATGTTGAATCGGGATGTTCTGGATAAGTGTAAAAAGGGTGTTTCGATTATTAATATCGCTCGCGGTCCGCTGATATGCGAAGCGGATTTGATCGAGGCATTGAAATCAGGCCATGTGGGTTCTGCAGGTTTAGATGTTTTTGAAATCGAGCCTCTTCCTTCTGCTTCGCCTCTGCGTTCATTTGAGAATGTCATTCTTGGTTCTCATAACGGGTCTAATACCCAAGAGGCGGTTGAGCGAGCTACTTTGAGAGCAATTGATTTGCTTGACGGCTTTTTTAAAGAGAGAGGCTTGTAATTGGCGTCGCAGAAAAGTGTTTTGATCACAGGAGCAGCCGGAGGCATTGGTAAAGCGCTTTGCTCCGAGTTTAAAGATGCCGGATATCTTGTCGTTGCAACAGATGTCACTGACGAAGGCCCAGCAGATTGCAATTTCTATTTAAAGCAAGACTTGGAAGTTTTTGTAAACGAAGTGGCTAAGCGAGCCTCATTCTGCGCACAAGTTCAAAAGCAAATTGGAAACGCCGGACTCGACGTCCTTGTTAACAATGCCGCTACTCAGATTCTTGGAGATTCGTCTCGATTGAGTCTTAAGGATTGGCAGAAAACTCTAAACGTGAATTTGTTAGCTCCATTTTTTATGGCCCAAAGTTTTTTAGAGAGCATGGAAAAAAAACAGGGTCTGATTTTGAACATTTCGAGTATTCACGAAAATCTAACAAAGCCAGAATTTGTTGCTTATGCAACAAGTAAGGCGGCACTCAGTGGGATGACTCGTTCGATGGCCGTGGATTTGGGTGCAAGAGTTCGGGTGAATGCCATCGCTCCGGCCGCTATCGAGACTGATATGCTACGTGCAGGTTTCGAAAATAATAAAGAAGGTTATGAACAGTTAAAGCGCTTTCATCCTCGAGGTCACATTGGCTCTCCACAGGGAGTTGCTAAACTAGCTGTGATGCTTGCTGATGACAGTATGAGTTTTATGAGCGGAAGTGTTATAGGGATGGATGGGGCGATCGCGAGTCGATTGCATGACCCCTCGTAAAGGCTAAGCTGAGGAAATAAAATGAACTTGGAAGAAGTAAAAAGTAAAATTTTGGAATTCGATCGGGCTCCGGGTTGGTACCAAAAGATCGACTTAGGAAATGGGCTCGTGACGAAGACCAGAAGTGTTTTTGGTGAGGAGCTGGATCATCCTCGTAAACGATGGGCTTGTATTGAATCAGCCGTTCCTGATTTGAAAGGTAAGAGCGTCTTAGATTTAGGATGCAATGCTGGATTCATTAGTTTCGAGGCGAAACGTCGTGGCGCTTCCTATGTCTGCGGTGTTGATCTAAAAAAGGAATTTATTGATCAAGCTAAATTTTGTAACGAGGTCATCGGAGCTGGAGTAGATTTCAGAGTAATGAATATCGAAGAAATTAAAACTCTGGGTCAAAAATTTGATGTCGTCTTTTTTGTGGGTCTTCTTTATCACTGCTGGAATATTACCTCCGCTCTCGAGCAGGTGGCGGGAATTGCAAAAGAAGTCGTGATCTGTGAATCGGCAATTCACGAGGATCGCTCTAAGATTCCATTAGTCAGATTTGTGAACAGCCGCAAGTATGGAGGGCCAAATGCTAAACAAAACAGCCTTCATCAACTTCCCGGGCACTGGCATCCAAATATGGCGGCTATGCGAGAGTTCTTTTACAAGTTCGGATTTAAAGATGTGCGAGATGTATTTAAAAAGCAGGGCCGTGGGGCCGTTATTGCCTATCGATAGGGATTAACTTTAGGAGTGGTTTCATGAAAATATTAGTAACAGGTGGTGCAGGGTATATTGGTTCGCACACTGTAAAACAGTTAGTCGAGCAGGGACATCAGGTTTGGGTTTTAGATAATTTGATTACCGGATTTCAATGGGCCATTTCTCCTAAGGCCGAGTTTGTAAAAGGCGACATTCGCGATACCGAGCTCGTAAAATCAATTCTTGAGAAAATGAAGGCGGATGCCGTTATTCATTTTGCGGCCCATTTGGATGTGGGCGAGTCGGTGCGAGAGCCGCTTAAGTATTGGAATAACAACGTAGGCGGATCCGTAAGTTTATTGCAGGCCTGCTCCGAAACCGGTGTAAAGTTTTTTGTTTTTTCTTCGACCGCAGCCGTTTATGGAAATCCCTCTGAAGCAATGGTTTCAGAAAGTGATCTACCGGCACCCATTAATCCCTACGGAGAATCTAAATTAGCTGTTGAGAAAATTCTTAGAGATTTATCCTCTAGTACAAAAATGAAATCGGTTATTCTTAGATACTTTAATGTTGCGGGGGCCTCTATCGATGGCACTTTGGGGCAAGCGACTAAGAACGCAACTCATTTAATTAAAGTTGCTTGTGAGGCGGCTTGTAATAAAAGGCAGCGCATTGATATTTTCGGAACTGATTATAAAACTCCAGATGGTACGGGAATTCGTGACTATATTCACGTCGAGGATTTGGCTACGGCTCATTTGGACGCTTTGGAGTACTTACATAAAGGCGGCGAAGGCGACACCTTTAATGTGGGATATGGGCATGGCTTTTCGGTTCGACAAGTTCTTGATTCTGTAAAGGGAGTCAGCAGTTGTTCTTTTGAGACGCGCGAAACAGCTCGTCGTCCTGGAGATGGGGCCCAGTTAATTGCAAATTCAGAAAAGATCAAAAAGCAATTGGGATGGAAGCCAAAACATGATGACTTGGATTTGATTTGTCGAAGTGCTTTTGCTTGGGAGCAGAAGCTTGATAGCAGGAAGAATTAGGTGCCAAGTGGTTGAAAGAGTTTAAGGATATGGCGGAAGTTACGATTGTCAGTGCCAAAAATAGACTCGAACTTGGATTTCTCGAGGTGATGCGAGGAATAAAACGGGATATTTTTAACTATCGATTGATGCTCAAACAGCAGATCCGGCGAGAATTTAGTTCTGCCTATCGCGATTCTTACCTTGGCTTAGCGTGGAAGCTCCTGCTTCCGGTCTTACCGGTTTCGGTTTATGTTTTGTTGCAATACTATGGTATTTTTCATTCTACGAGTGAAATGCCACGAGTGCTTTATATCGTTATCGGCTTTACTTTTTGGAGTTTCCTGTCCTCGGTTATGACGAATACGATGAACAGGCTTGAGTCTCAGAGTACTCTACTCCGTAAAGTAAATGTTCCCCTTTGTGTGGTCTATTTTTCTGGAGTGGGCCAAATTTTATTTGATTTTCTTGTCCGCTCTGTCTTTTTGATTCTTGTTTTGCTTTATTATAATCAGTATCTCAGCCTTCATCTTCTGTGGCTGCCCGTTTTAATAATTCCGTTCTTTATGCTTTCTTTTGGTTTGGGTGTCCTTCTAAGTTTTTTCATTATTTTTGTTAGAGATTTAAGACATATCGTGACTGTGCTCCTGACCTATGGAGTTTACATGAGTGGTGTGATTTTTCCGGCACCGGAAGTCACATTTCTTAAAAAAATATTTGAGTGGAATCCAATTTATATTTTGATAGACGACACACGACGGATTATTTTGGGGATGCAGCCTTTGAATATACAGTTTTTTTGGATTTGGTGTGTTTTCGCTCTGGTGCTTTTTGTGTTTTCACTTCATCGCTCCTATCTTTTAGAAGAGCGTGTGACGGAGTATTTGTAATGGGCGAATTACTCATTGACGTTTCGGGTGTCAGCAAGAAATTTAGTAAAAATCCTAAAGCCCTTCGCAGCCAAGGCTTACGCCGAATGGCCAAGTTAATGCTGGGTAGGGATATGGATCGAAGCCGGCTTTTGTCTGGAGAATTTTGGGCTCTTGAAAACACGTCTTTGCAAGTCAGGCGAGGCGAGGCCGTAGCCCTTCTGGGTCTAAATGGTTCCGGGAAGAGTACACTTTTGAAAATCATTTCTCAGTTGCTTTTGCCCGATACCGGCCAGATTACACTGACCGGAAAAATTGAATCGTTGATTGAGCTTGGAGCCGGCTTTCATCAAGGACTTACGGGACGAGAAAATATTCTTCTCAAAGCCGGAGTGCGCGGACTCAATCAAAAACAAATAAATGAGTATTACAATCGGGTCGCAGAGTTTTCAGAGTTACGAGAGTTTCTTTCAGTGCCGATCAAAAATTACTCAAGCGGTATGATCGCACGCTTGGGTTTTGCCTGCGCAATTTTTGGAAATCCAGATATTCTTTTGGTCGATGAGGTGTTGTCGGTTGGAGACTTTGAGTTTCGCCAAAAGTGTTTGAACTACATCAACTCGATTCGTGCCCAAACAGCAATTATGTTCGTGAGCCATAGTATGGGACAAGTGAGACTATTTTGTCAGCGAGGAATAGTTCTTTCTAAGGGACATAAGATGATTGATGGCTCCGTTGAGCAGGCGATGGATTATTATTTGGGAAATCAGCCCAAAATTGTAACTCGGTCTTCCGGTCTGTTTGGTGAGCAGTATGTAAATGCGAAGCGAATTGAGGGCCTTGAGGTTAAGGTCTCAACCTCTGCAGATGCTCGTGCACCTGCAGAAAAAACTTTTGCAGCTTCACAAAAAATTCACATTCATGTGAAGTTTCGCCTTTCTCAGGCAGTAGGACGTCTGATCGTCGGTATTCCTATTTATAATTCAAAAGGGGAATGCATCACCGCTTTGGCCTCTGATAACCAACCCATTTCATTCAGAATTGATGAAGATGGAGATGTGAGATTTTCAGTTGAGCTTGAAAACTCATTCAACGACGGAGTGTATGTACCGGTAATAGCTATTATGGATTCGTCCGAATATCTTTTGCGGAAGCATTTGGAAAACTTTAGAGTCCTGCCTCGGAACGCACGTGATATTGGATATGTTCGTATGCAACACAGTTGGCTTCAGGACCTCTGATCAATTGATGATGACAGAGAAGGCAGTAGTTAAACGTGTTAAGCTTAATCTACATAATGCATGACGTAAGGGCATGATATTGCACTCAATTTGTTAGTCGACTTACTTAGGTTCATTGCATATACCTGAAAGTATGGACAATTCTTTGGGCCCAAAGGGGCAGTTTAGAGAAAAGCTTACCCCTTTAGAGGCAAAGGCTATTGATCGTGGCTTGTCTGATTTTACTGGGCAATCAATTGGTAAAGATTCAATCACTGCGGCACAGGATTTTGTCGGTCTCGTTCGAGAGAAAATGGTGGGACGACTTGCGGGCGATATCGACGATTACATTTTGCTTTATTATTTGTGCCGACACCTCCAGGTTTCAGCAGAAGGCGATACACTTCCTCATGTTGAAATAGGCAGTTTGTTCGGAGCCAGTTCAATTGTTGCTCTGAAAGGATTTAGGGATGGCGGGAAAACAGTTCCATTACTCTGCATAGATCCTCTTGATGGTTATTATGTGCATCAACAATTGGGAGGTACAGAGGATTCAATCTCGAAGCTGCCTATTAATCGGCAAACTCTTGATTCAAATCTGGCTACCTTCGGATTTGGAGACAAAGACTTTTCAGTACTACAGCATCTATCTACTGATGCAAAAGTTAGCGAATTTTTAAAAGGGAAAAAGATTAGGTCTGCCTATATCGATGGCGATCATTCCTACGAGGGTTTGCGCTACGATTGGAATTTGCTTGCTCCGCTGGTTGTACAAAACGGATGGATCGTTATCGACAACGTATTTGACGTCGGTTGGCCCGATGTCAGCCGTTTTATTTTTGAAAAGCTAATTGATAAAAACGGTTGGAAGTTTAGCCTTCAATTAAATCGTTCGCTTGTTCTCACAAGAATTGAAGGTGAAGACGATGGTCCGGGGCGCATGGAGTTTGTAAATACTTACAGGATTTTTAAAAAGTATTGGCATAGCGCTCAACATTGGCATGAAGTGACTAAAAAGAGTGAGGAACAAGAGACACAGATTGAAGATTTAAATGTAAAGCTGAAAAATGAAACCGAGAGTTTTAATAAAAACTTGGCAGCCGCCCATGTTAATATCGAGAGCTTGCATGAACAAATTAAAGAGACAAAAGGTGATGTGGTGCGAACTCAGCAAAGGTTAAATGCGACTGAGATGGAACTCAGTGCCTATGAGAGCTTGCGACTCGTCCGTTGGCTAAGACGGCATTTTGTTAAGAGTTAATCGGTTTAATTGTGTTGCTGGTAAGAGTTGCGCTCAAAGTTAGATCTTCGACAGTAGGTACCTTAGTTAGTAGGAATGTTGGAGGCATGTGAAAGAGACTTATCTTCGTTACTACGAAAAATTTTCTTCTTTAGGTCCTCTCATTTTCATGAAGGATGCTTTTTTTACTCGTCATAAATTACGTCAATTGGCTTTACTTAATCGACAAAAAGATTATGCAGCTCTTGCAAATCAGTCAGATCTTTTCAGGCTTCATGAGTCGTTAAATAAAATATTGCTTTCTCAACAGGTCAATTGGCCTCATTATGACTATGGCGAAGGTTATTTCTATCAAGGATTAAAAAGGGCAGGGATTACAGGTTTTCGAAATACTGAGTCACGTTTTGATCAGATGCAACTCCACAAATACCTGCAGGGGAAGAAGGCTTTCGATATTGGCTGTAATAGCGGATTTTTAACCTTATTGATGGCGGAGTCAGCCCAAAGCATTGTGGGAATTGACATTAATCCTTATCTAATTGAAATGGCCCAGACGACAGCGGATTTTTTTCAACTAAAGAATATACAATTTTCAGTTCTAAGTTTTGAAAATTATCAGCCGGTACCTGAATATGACGTGGTTCTATCTTTTGCGAATCATTCGACCTTTGATAAAAACACCAAGCAGGACCTAGAATCTTATTTTAAAAAATGTCAGACATTAGTTGGCCTAAATGGAATATTATTGTTTGAGTCTCATCCGCCACAGCTTGAAAATGCGGAGGCTCTAGAAAAGACCATTTCTGTCATTGAAAAATATTTTAAAATTCTTGAACGCCGGGAACTTACGGGCGGCTTTTTGGACGCAAACCGAACATTCGTTGTGGCGCAAAGCGTACGCGGGATCAATTAATGTTCGAGGTCAAAAGTGAATTGCTAAAAGCAAAAGGGCAGATTTCGAGCAGTCCTTTTATTAGCGCTTTAGGTCAGAGATTTGCGATTCAAAAAAAATTGTTTCGACGATATACAGCTGACTTCAAAAACTCTCTGACTGATGAAGTGTGTTCGGAGCAAGAAATGCTAACGTTAGCCTCATTGTTAGCTCAACAGGCATATGTAGGGCTGGGAAGCTCTAAGCGTTCGGAAGTAGCTCGGGCCTGGATTGATTTAAACTCTTCTTTGTATTTGCTGGATGCTGTTTCTAATCGCGACAATCAATGGGAGTTAGTTAGTGAAGAGATCGAACGCCTACTCCTAAAAAGAAACCTGAGTGCGAAATGACGACTCTTCCAATCACCGTTCTTGTTCACGAGGGACCCCAGGCTCGGTATTATCTTGCAGCACTAAATGAGGCCGGCTATCGACCTGCCCAGATCGTATATATTTTGTGGACTAAAAATGCTCCAAAATGGCTTCGTTTTTTTCCTCCTCTCAGAAAAAGACTGCTGAGGCGTTATCAGGTTTCATCTCAATGGCATTGGCCGAATTGGTTGATGGGCTTTCAAAAAGATTTATTCCTAAGGATCACACAAGAATGTAAAAAATGGGATTCGAATGCGCATGCTATTATAGAAACGGCACTGAGTCCGGGATTTTCTTATCAAGAATATGCAGATCAATATTTAGAAATTCATTGCGAAAATTATAAAGATCCTAAGTTAAGGGATTTTGTTGCGGGTTTTGAGTTTAAAACTGTCTTGTTTACAGGAGGAGGAATTTTGCCAAAGTCCCTTTTGCAAATTCCTGCAGCTCGATTTATTCATTTTCATCCGGGTGACCTCCCTTTTGTTCGTGGTGGGGATGGCTTTTTATGGTCAATGTTGCTTTACCATCGTCCATCCGTTTCTGGATTTTTTATGGTTCCTGGAATTGATCTAGGGCCGATTTTTACAAAAAAGCATTTTTTTCCTCTTTCAATAAAGGTTCCTAGTTTAAAAGAGGTAAAAGAAGAAAACTTATATCGTGCCTTATTTTCAGTTATTGATCCGCTGATGCGCGCTCTCACATTATTCGACGTTTGCAAAAATAATAGTGGCAAATCTTTTTCTTTTGAGGAACTTCCTGCGATTCAACAAGTTCCAGAAGAGGGTCTCACATTTAATTTTATGCATCGGCGCCTGCGTTCTAAAATCTTGAACCTTATTTTTTCTGAAGCAGGTGAGAGTGGACCCTAAAAGTTGGGCCGGACTACTAAAATTTTTGACCTTTCCGAAGGAGCAGAAAAAAATCTGTGTCTACGCGGAAGATCGCTATGATTGGAAGCACTTGGGGCCGCTCGTCGAGGAGCTTACAGCGCGAGGCCAGACGCTTTGTTATGTCACTAGTGATCTGCAAGATCCGATCTTCAAAAAACAGAAACAAAATTTGTCTTCATTGTATATAGGTTCTGGAACGGCACGAACTGTTTTTTTTAGTTCATTAAATGTAGGGCAAATCATTATGACAATGCCGGATTTGCAAAGCTTCCACATCAAACGCTCTCGTTGCCCAGTTCGCTACATTTATGTTTTTCATTCGATCGTTAGCACCCACATGATTTATCGTGAGCAGGCTTTTGATGCTTACGATACGGTTTTTTGTGTTGGCCCACACCACGTGCATGAAATTCGACAAAGAGAAAAGCTCTTTAATCTAAAGCAAAAGGAGCTTATAGAATTTGGGTATTCTTATCTAGACGAACTTCTAAAAAATTCATCGCCTTCTTTTTCCAAAGAAAATAATCCGACGGTCTTGGTAGCGCCGAGTTGGGGGCCAAGCTCAATTACGGCCGTTTGCTTGGAAGAAGTATTGGATTTGTTAGTCGAACATGGTTACAAAACTATTTTTCGGCCTCACCCGATGTCTATAAGGACGGAAAATTCTCAATTGCGAAATGCCCAAAATAAGTTCGAAAAAAATGAACAGGTGCATTTTGATTTTGAACCCTCTTCGAAGAACTCATTTGATGTAGCAAACGTATTGATTACGGAGTGGTCAGGAAGTGCTTTGGAGTTTTCTTTTGCTCAAGAAAAGCCAGTGATGTTTATAGATCTACCTCGCAAAGTGAACAATCCTGAGTACGAAAAATTGCAGATCGAACCACTTGAGGCGATAGTCCGTGAGCAACTGGGATCTATTCTTAATCCTAAAAATTTAAAATCTGAACTGCTCTCTGAGCTTGCTTTGGTGACGGCTAAAGCGGCGAAGAGCCAGCAGATCCGAGAAGCAAGGAGCAAGTGGATTTTCAATGCGGGTCAAAGTGCTAAAATCGGAGTCGATCATATCCTTCAATATAAAAGTTCAATGCGCTGAGAGCTCTTTTTTAAGATACTGAATTTCTTCATACCGTTTGAGATCCTGTAGAGAGTCGATTTCTAGCCAACCACCGCGGACGAATACAGGTTTGATTTGAAATCCACGGTCAATCATCATCTGTAAAAAACTAGTGAAAAACATGTTGTCATAATTTTTTCCGTCATAGGTAGCATTTGTGTCCAATTGTTCGTAAAACGTCTGAACTTGAGCGAGAATACTTTTTTTAAATAGAATGAGACCTAAATATTGCCCTTCGATTTCACTTAACGACTTTGGTTTTTTCCCCAATTCCCTTAACAATCCGTCTTTTCCTACCTTTAGAGTTTCTGCGTCTAGCAAGGGGTCTTCCATCCGCAGCGACCAGAGTTTTTGCCAATCAAGATCAACAGCCACTGAAATTTCTGCAGTTGATTTCAATAGGGGTCTTAAAAGGTCGTCGGTATAAACGATATCTGAATAACTAACTAAAATATCGTCATCGAAGTGTTTGCGAGCGCAAAAAAACGAGTGGACCATATTCGTCGTTTCAAACTTTGGATTTTCAATATAGGTGACATCGCCGAAAGGGATTCGGTCGCCTTTGTATCCCCGAACGACAACAATATTCTCTACACCTGCACGACGTTGGGTTTCAATACTATGCTGTAAAAGAGGTTTGCCTAAATAGGGAACCATGCACTTAGGAAGTTCGTCTGTCAGAGGTCGTAAGCGTTGTCCCTGACCAGCGGCCAAAAAAATTGTTTTCATGGCTGAGGAGCGCCTTCGAAAAAGGACCTGATAAACTGGGTATCCTGTATTTGAAAAGGCTCTTGTCGTTCGGGATGCCACATGAGTCCAACCCAACGAAGTTTGGGATTTTCGACCGCCTCGACCGATCCATCAAAAGCTGTTGCGGCAATCCGCCACTCCCCAGGTAGAGCTGAAATTTTTTCTTCGATGATTCCATAGCAATGGAAAGAATTTGTTCTCATTTGCGGGTTATAAAACTGAGATAGTAAAGTGTTTTTTCTAAAGCTCACTTCATGCTCTTTAGAAATATGCCCAGTTATCGGAACCAAGGGAATGCCAGAGTACTCGCATATCACTTGCATGCCACGACAAATTCCGAGAACTGGAACTTTGTTCAACTGGGCTAATTTTAGCAGTTTCTTTTCATACTCATCCCGTTGAATTGAAAGAGGATCATTTGCAGCAAATCGAGATAAATCATTACCACCTGTTAATAGAACACCCTCTATATCAAAGACTTCAAAGTATTGAGAGGGTTCGATCCCAATCGAAGTGGAAATCGGCATGAGATCGCATGTAGATAAAAACTTTCCCCACTTTATGTCCAATGCCTCTCGAACTTCGGGATATTCGACGTTTTGTTGAAGACGGGGTGTGATTAAAATCTTTTTCATCGTAACACGCGGACGAATCGATTCCCAGCGTCGATTTCCAAGAGGGAGTGCGAGGACCATTCTCGGAAATTTTTTTCTCCTGCACCAATGACAGCTGGAATTTTCATTTCTGCTGCGCGAATAGCCATATGGGAGTTGGCTCCGCCATAAGCGGTAATCAAACCACTGATTCCATGTGTAAAAATCCAGTCGTAGCCAGGATCTGCACTTTGAATACAAACAATTTTTCCGTTTAGTGAGGTGTTCTGAAAGGCTGATTCGCAGACGACTTCTCCATGGGTCCTCAGCAAAGTAATATAATTAGGGCTTCCGGCTTCGAGCAAGAAAGAGTAGATACTTTCTTTCTTGGCAATCACTTGAGGCAGTCGAATCAACGAAGTGATTTCATAATGCCTACGATTGCGTTCAATTTCCTCTCGAAGAATATCATAGAGATCACGATGGTCTAAATTTGAATATAAAGACAAGAGAGTTGGAATCCGCAAATACGAAGCCTCCTCTCGGCTAAAACCATAGGCGCTAGTTAAATCAGTTACCACTCGTAGAATTTCGCTCACTCCGCGCGTAAATAACAGCTTCGCATACTCACGTCCTTTTATTGACTCGCGGATAAAATGAAGTAGCTCTTCTGCTCCAACATTCAAGGGATCTTGTTTTAACGCATTTTGGATCTTCATTAAGATCGCAGACAGGTCAGTTTCCGATTTAGTGAAAGATGAAGAGTTTTCGTCTGTATCAGAAAAGTAAACATGAAAGGCTTCATCATAACGTTTCGAAAGGACATCGTAAGTACCTGGTCGTAAATGACCATATTTCTCAAGAAACTTATTTTTGGAAAGGGCGTTTTTATCTCGATTCATTTCACGCGAGATAGTGTCGAGAGATTCCATAAAAATGTCATAGTCGTTTTCTGTAATAAATCCCCGGCACACAAAAGAACGCATCATTTGCATAGCCATAAAACCGGCGCGTGCGACGCCTGCAAATGGAGCCGTTCCATAACGCTTACATACTTGAACCAAGCCATGGATCTTTTCAAGAGCGTGTGAATTCGAGGAAACAGTTTCCTTATAAAGCTGGGTTTGTGTTTCAAGGTTCTGAATGTCTTTCCAAAAAACTTCAGGATCCAGAATGACTTTTTCGGTCAGCCTCAAAAGACTTGCTTTAAGTTCCGCAATTTCTGATGTTGAAAAACCATGCTCTAAAAGTTTTTTAGCTTTTTGATCAAAGGCCATGCAGTAACTTGAGAAACAAAGCTCGAATTCAATTTTATCATGCATTTCAGGTTTCAATGCGAGTTGATGGATCGCAAATTGACATAATTTTTCTTTGAGAGGTTCCGAAATATCATTTGGCAAAAGTGAGTTAAAACTTGCTCGTGCATCAATATATGGAAGGCCCAGGAGACTCACCATTAAAGGAACAGACCGCACATCCTGATAGCCGTAGTGGCAACGCTGATCTGCCCATATGTGATCGGTAATAAGCTCCTGATATAAGGAAAGAGCCAAGGGACGTGGTTTAATTCCGATCATTTCTGCAGGATTCCAATCAGGCATTACACCTAATACGGTTGTTGAGCCAGCTAGACCGATTTGCGGTTTAAAGAAGTGATCTAGTTTTTTATCTATTTTTTCAAGATATCGGTCGAGTTCTCCAACAAGCGGCACTCGACGTTGTCCTCGCACTATAGGGCGAACTTGCAGGATGTAAACAACCTCATTGTGAATCGCAAATTCAATATCCAAATAGTCGATCCCAACAATTTTTTCGATTTCAAAGGCTGTGCGAATCAATTTTTTAAATGGCCCCGCCAATTCCTCTGCATGTCTTCTAAAAAGAATCTGCGTCTTTAGTTGGTTGGTGCATCCAGAAGTGACAGTCCCTGTTTGCCGAGTTTCATCATCGTAATTTAAAATAAAATAGGGCGCCAAAGTATCTAAGTCGCGTGAAAATAAAACGCCACTACAATCAACTAAATCTAAGTAGGGCTGAACAAAAATTTGGTCTGTGGTTTGGGTGTATTTACCAAATGAAAGCAGAACCTTGTCAATGGCTTGAATAAGAGCTTCACCATTTGTTGATGGAATTTTTGCAAGGCTCAAAAATTTTCCTGCAGAGGACTCATTGGTCTGATCCTCGGTGTGACATGAGGACCTAACAATCAAAAAAGGGCTCTCTTGCGAAAGAGAAGCCTGAATATCGACTAAAATTGACTTTGAGTTCAGTTTCCACTGGTCGACAGTAAAGCGAACTTGAGGAAGTATTTTTCCATGCGAAAGCTGGGTACTTAACAAAGACAAAGTTTCAGCTTTAGTACCGAACTGAAATGAAGTGGCCCCAGGTTTTGGATCCTTTGACGTCAGCATACTTCCTTTTTACATTCGACTATTGATTTGCTTGAGTTGGAGTGCCGTCTTTAGATTTTGGAGAAGGTTTTTTTCTGTTGATCCAACCTAAAAGGCGATGCCAATACATTTTAAAAAACACAAAAGCACTAACGATACCGCCGATGATAATTTGCCCAATCATACTGCCTGATCCAGGGTCAAGATACGCGTGGGCAGGCGCAGAAAACAGCACTAAATATGCAAACAAAATCGAATGATTTTTCATGGAAGCCCCTATGAGAATTTTACTATTATTCGATCTGGCTGCATGTTTTGGTCAAGTTATTTGTCGTAAGGTTTGGTGGAATCATAACTCCAAGAACTCCTTAGCCAGCTATGTCCCTGAATGTTAAATATCTCCACCTTGCGCTCGGCATCATACTCTTGGAAGTGCTTTCTGACTCGAGGCTCACGACTTTCAGGGATAAAAAGGGATTGGCATTGAAAGCGAGCTTCTGACTTAAAAAAATCCGCTAGGGTCGGCGGGATATCACATAGGGCGACAGGTTTATCAGAGGTTTCAAGTGGCCCCCTCTTACCCATAGGCTTAAATAAAAAGAGAGGTATTCCGGTTCCGAACCATACCAGTTTTTTACCCCCCTTCACTTCTGATCCCTTAGACAACTCAGGTGAATCTTCTTTGAACTGTGTTTCATTTTGTAATTTTGTACTATCGAGTTCAACGGCAGCACGATTCCCATGATCGCCGACGACAAAGATCATAGTGTTATCGTAAATACCTTTTTCTTTCAGGGCTTCAAAGTAGTTTCTGAGGTGCTTTATGATACAAGTAGAAGAACCTAGAGCAATGTCTTTGCGCATATCTAGAGGCAAAGCCAGCAGGTCTGAAAATGAAAAAGGCCGCGATTGTTCAACACAGTTGCCGTCAAAGCTGTAAGGACCATGAGGAGCAAAAAAATGCATAACTTTAAATTCAGGTTTTTCTCCATCTACAAAAATGTTGTCTTTCAATGTCTCTAAAACCTTAATGTCCATCGCTGCAAGAATCGAGTACCGACTTAGCAAAGATTTATCGAGCCTAGTAAAAATCCCGGCATCACCAGTAAAGATATACTTTTTAAGCATGTGAGGAGTGGATCGAAATAATGCAATATCCATGATCTGAAAACTAAAAGTTCGAAATCCAGCCGTGTAGCGTAGAACATCGCTTAGAAAATCGATAAAGGCATTGCATGTAAATGCACGCTCCTTACTATAGCAGCCCTGCGCGACAGGGACCGTTGAGAGGATATTTACGACAGCCCGATCTTCTTTCGCTAAACTTTGAATAATTGAATTTTTAACAATTTCATTTGTGTGCCATTCCCCATTGGTGCCTCCAGCGTAATTAGAAGTGGAAAGTAAGTTGGCAATACTACTTAATGTTGTGCCAAAGGCGCTGACAGCATTGCGGTAAAATATAAATCCATCCATTTTACTCGCATCCCACTGTGCCCGCTTCATAACATCTTCAAGATAGTCCGACTGAAAGGAATCCAGAATAATCAAAAGCACATTGGTCTGAGACGAATATCGTGTAACACCTCCAAGATTTTCTGCGCCAGACTTAAGGTTTAAATAAAGATTTCTATTTTGGTAGGACTTATAACCAACATCAGCGGTTAGTATTAAAATCAACGCTAATACGACCTTTCGAAAATTCTTAAAAAAGAAATCGGCCTTCCATAAAATGAGGCTACAGATCAAGACCCAGAACCCGAGTTCGATACTGCCTGCCCATTTGGCAGAAAAAGAAATTTCAGGTGCATACCGCAATTTCATCTGGGTAAAATCAATCAAATTACCATTGAGTTTTCCGTAGTCCCAAAGCGCCAAACTCCCTTGAAGCCAAAAGCAAAGTAAAAGCCCAAGACCTACGAGTTTGGCTTTAGCGTGAATATTTTGAGCGACTACGAATACAGAAAATGTGAAACCTGAAGCGGTCAGAAAAAATAAAAATGACGTTCTGAAAAAATAATCGAGTCGAAACCCAAAAGCATCTATTTTATTTCCATTTAGAATTTCGATCGAATTTACAAAGAATAAGACGTATCCAATTGCCAAGCTGAGAAGGGCAATATCAATAGTGTCTTTCCTGGTTTTCATTTTGGACAGCACTCGGATTCCTAATGGTTTTTAAATGGGGCTTAATCTTCAACTAAGACAAGTCTAAATCAAGACGCCCGCGGTCAAAATTAAAACATACTGTTACGAAATCCGCCCTAAGATTCATAACTTTCGAGCAATTAAAAATTGTTCATCCTTCAAATCAAGTACTATCGGAAAGTGCCGGAGTCGAGGAAGCAACTTCATCAAAAATGAAATTTTAAGTGCATCTAAATAGGACTCAAGAGAGCGGTAATAACCATAATGGCCATGATGAATAATTTCAAAGTTCATCCTCTTTAAGGCTGAGGCTAAGGCTTTTTTAGTGGGGTAATGCATATGAGTAGGAGGATGCACCTGCCTCCAGCGAAGCCCTCTAAACCGGGCAACAAAAGAAGACGAGTCTATCGTCGTCATTGCCAAAATACCTCCTGTTGGCAATGACCGAGCAACGTCGGAAAAGAAATCGTAAGGAGACTCCATATGTTCCCAAACATCCCAAGCTGCCATAAAATTGTAGCTAAAAGGTGGACGGACCTCAGTTGTAAAGGTATCGAAGTGATGGCCAAAATTTTTCTTAGCATAAGCGATTGCATCAGCACTGATATCAGTACCGAAGTATTTTTCAGCTCCTTGTCGACGAACAAAGTCGACAAAAAAACCGTAGGCACATCCGATTTCAAAAAGTCGAACTGGCTGAGTTAAAAATTTTGAAAACAGTTTCCATTTCTTTTCGTAATTGGTTTCCTGAACAATTCGTTGTCCCACGTAATCTTTGTACTCCCCATTATGGAAGTAATTCTTAGTATAAAGAGAGGACGCATCTATTTGCGTATCAGGTTGATAGCTGAAACTGTCGCATTCAGTACATTTATAGAGCTTCAATTCTGCACTGTGGACTTTCCAAGTTGACGTTATTGAGCCACAACATTGACAAAGTGTTTTCAGTTTTCCCTCCCAATTTCTCTTTTTGAACCAACTTGCTCATATCTTATTATGAGAGGATAGGCTATACTTCGCAAAAAGAAGCAACTTGGCGAAGCGTCATTATTGGATTTTTATGGGCCAAAATTGACGATCATGTTTGTTGCAACAAGCATAGAGGATTAGTTTGAAGCTATCTCCGAATTTTGTTTTTAATGCTGATGATGCTGGACTTAGTTTAACGATGTCCAAAGATCTTTTGGATCAAGTCCAAGAGGGAAGCCTTAACGGCATCAGTGTTCTCATGAATGGAGAAAGTGTAAAATGGCTGAAGGAAGCTTTGCAGGCGTCGCAGACTGAGCAAATCCAGATTAAGCTGCATTTGAACTTATCAGATGGAAAAAGCCTTACTTCTCCTGAAAAAATCCCCATGTTAGTGAACGCAAATGGACATTTTCGGTATACTTTTGTTTCCCTTTTTTTTCGATATTGCTTCTCTTCAACACGGGCACGAAGGCTACTTTCCGAGCAAATCGAAATGGAAATTAAATCCCAACTTAAAGCTTTTTCCGATACTTTTTCCGGAAAAATTCGGGTCGATGGCCACAATCATATTCATATGCTGCCTTTTGTGTTTTCGACTCTTTTAAAAACCAACAATTTATTTCCGCTGTATTTTGTGCGAATTCCCCAAGAGAAATTTTTATTTTCTTATTTTAGACCGTTTCGAATTCGTATTGCAAATTTATTGAAATTCGTTCTTCTCAATAGTCTTTCCCGACTCTTTAACTATCGTGCCAGATTAAGTCGTGGAGGAATTAGATCAAATCGCTTTTTCTTTGG